>CAZEAR010000080.1:0-9475 GCA_964510365.1 uncultured Dehalococcoidales bacterium
CCTTTGGCTCTGGCGGTGGTTATGAATCCTTTGTGCAGGTTATCCAGCATACTCGACCGTGTGTACCTGACATATCCGGCCAGCATTCCTGTGCCCAGAGTTATAACCGGCAACACCAGCGCTTTAAGGTTTTCCAGAGAAAAGAGCGGCAGCTCGGTATCATAATATACTTTGAATATCCCCAGCTTCACCGAAAAAAGGAGAATCAGCATGACGCCGAGCCAGAAATTGGGTAATGATATGCCCACAAAAGAGAAAAAAGTGGCTGCATAATCGACTTTAGTATATTTTCTTACCGCCGAATATATCCCAATCAGTATACCCAGAATGCCGGCGAAGATACTGCTTAATAATATTAGCTGAAACGAATATATCCAGTGCTTTTTTATCAAATCGATAACCGGCATGGATGTACTGAAAGACCAGCCCAGGTCTCCCTGGACCAGATGGACGACATAATTTCCATACTGTTCCCAGAGCGGTTTATCGAGCCCGTATCTGGATTCGACAGCAGCCGTTATTTGCGAAGCATCCTTACCGGCAGCAGCGAGATTGGCCAGATATTTATCGGCAGGTGAGTTAGGGCCGACTCTAATTAAGATGAAGGTTATGGTAACGACCCCCCAGGCAATGATTACGGCATAGATAAGCCTTTTTATTATGTAATCTCTAAGCCAGCTTTTTTTCATATCTACTCAAATATTCGATATGTACATGGGATAACAATCGTGGTCAGGAAAACAATACAGGGACTTTATTCATAATGCCAGAGGTAATAATTATAGCTCATGTTTATACCGGGTTCTACACCTTTGACACTCTTCTGGAAACCGACATTCGCCTTACTAAATACCAGAAAATCCACCGGCTGTTCCTCAGAAAGAATGCGGGATATCTCCGCATAGAGCTTACGCCTGGCATCTTTGTCCAGAGCCTCTTTAGACCCGACACGTTTAAATAAATTGTCTATCTCCGGATTCGAATATCCGAAGAAATTCAACCCGCCGTCGGTGGTAAAGAAGACACTGCTTCCCGATGGCGCCAGCACATCGGTACCAAAACCCATCAGGACAAGATCCCAGGGTTGGTCGCTTACGGCATCCGGGCCGCCGTTATGCATGGGCTCCTGGTCGGTGCCGGGGACTTTATTCATCAGATATTGCCTTACCAGAGTTTCCCAGCGCACCAGTTTAAGCTCCACCTCTATCCCGATGTCGTTCAATTCCTGTTTTATCAGATATGCCAAATCTTCGACAAACCCACCGCCGGTAGTAGTCACCAGAGTCAGCTTCAAAGGATTTCCGTCTTTATCAACAATTTTTACGGTCCCGTCAGCTTCTTTTTGGCCATATCCTGCCTCATAAAAAAGCTCGCTGGCTTTCTCTCTATCGTAGAGAGGTCCTACCCCATATTTGACGACAGACTCCCCGTCATACCAGGGCGATGTTACCGGAATAAAACTATAAGCAGGCTCGGCAAAGCCTAAATATATCGACTTGCAAATCGTATCCTTGCTTATCGCCATGGAAATAGCTTGCCTGACCCTGGTGTCTTTTAATCCTTCCCATCCATTGGCCCGGTGATTATAACCCACTAAATTATAACCTCTAGTCGGTACGGTATAGACATTTATGTTCTCCAGCTTTTTGAATCTGCTTACTTTATCCGGCTCGATGCCGCAACGGGTAATATCTCCGGCCTCCAGGGCAGCCTGCATAGTCGCCGATGTTCCGAACAGCTTAATAATATATTTATCGAAATACGGCGCTCCAATATCCTTGCCCAGATAATAATCGGGATTCCGCTCGACGACATATCTGTCGTTTCTAATCCATTCCGAAAATTTATACGGGCCCAGGTTGCCGGTATAGGTCAGATTGTTGAATTCCGGGGCCTTGGTGAAAGCATCGAGGTCCCCCTCATATTTAACCGAAATATATTCGGGATATGGAACAATATCATAAATGTTATACACAAATTCAGGATCAACCGTCTGCCTGGTAATAGTAAAGGTAGTATCATCAATGACACCAGGTTTGACAAAAACAAGGTTTCCGTTAACTTCTTCCTGCCAGTCATCTTTATAAGGATAGGGTAGCCAGTCCGAGAACATCAGATTTTTTAAAGTATATACATAGTCCTCAGCGGTAACCTGCGATCCGTTGCTCCATTTAAGGTCGTCTCTTATGGTTATGGTATAGACCAAGCCGTCGGGAGATACTTCTATATCTTTGGCCAAACAAAGCAGATTGATTTCTAGATCGTTATTATAGTTGGCCAGTGAGTCTATCGTAAGCCCGATATAACCAAAAGAAGTAGCATCGGCTGCCAGTAAAAGGTTCAGAGTCTCGGCGTCTCCTCCGTATGCTCCGCTGATAAAGACATTCTGCGCTTCCGGAGACTCATTTTGAGGAATCGAACCATCTCCTCCGTTGCCAGCATTACATCCGGTAACCAAAACTATTAATAATATGCTAATGATAATTCCCAGTCTGCGCATCGATTTGCCTCCGCTTTTTTTCCTTACTATAAACATTTATGTCCAGTATTTTTTCTTAAGCCCGTGTATAACCTCTTCAATACCTTCATCAGTCTCAGAGTCAATATCATTAAGAGTTTCCTCAATCTTCTCAAACTTACCGATGTCATTAAGATCATCCAGGTGCTCATAGTATCCGGCCCGCCTGCCTAATCTATAATTAAGTCTCATATGCTGGGGGAGAGACAGATAACTATTTATCACCGCCAGACACTTAGATTTAGCTTCAGGAAACTTGCCTTCGACATCCGGCAGCAAATTCATAATATGATCGCTTTTCAGCTCGCTGTTAACTTCCAGTTTTTCGATCAGGCTGCCTAGCTCTTCGATCACTTCGTCTTCGGTTTGTACCTCGAATTCACCGCTCTCGATTTTTGCCCATAAAGGCATCCCGCGATTTACGTATAGAGAGCGTATCCTGATAAAATCAGGGTCTATTCGATTCAACACATCGGCGGTACCTCTGACATGATCTGCCGACATTTTTCTGCCGCCCAATCCGGGCATTATATATTCGCTCAATGAGATGCTGGCTTCTTTTACCTTTTTACCGCCGATAATATGCCCTTCTGCAGTGACCCCTTTTTGCATAAAGTTAAGCACCAAATCGGAACCGCTTTCCATGCCGATATGCAAACGCGATAGCCCGGCAGACCTCAATTCCCGTAATTCCTCAACAGACTTTTTTAAGGCCGTCTTGGAACGGGCATAAGAAGTTATACGGTCCAGTTGAGGAAAGGTCTGCTTTAGAAAAGTAATAACCCGGACCAGATCTGGTGTCCTCATAATCAGGGTATTGGCATCCTGGAGAAAAGCGGACTTCTGACCCGCCCACATCCACAGCGCTACATTTCGAATAGTCGGATTAAATATATTCTGATTATATATCGTAGCGGCTAGCTCGCTTACCCGGTCGCCGTAGCCGTTATTCGAGGCCATTTTTTTTATTTCATCGCTGATGGTCTTGGCTTTTTTAATTTCATCGATAACTTCTTCAGGCGTTCTCAACTCGAACTTCTGCCCTTTATAAATGTTACAGAACAGGCAGCGGTTCCAGGAGCAGTTCCTGGTCACCCTTATAAGAAGAGAATAGGCCTCATTCGGCGGTCTTATGGGGCCTAATTCAATATCACAATCAACTATATTCGGAATCACCATGTCTAATTATAGCCTTAGAGTTATTCTGGCATCAATTTTTAGTAATTAGAAAAATCCATTAAAAGCAGGTTGACCTTAAACAACATAATCATATATTCTTATTTCTGATATGTTTATTCCCGTTTAACAGGTTTCTTTTTAAACCTCCTTATCCGGTACATAATAAAAATTGTTTTACTTCAATGAATATGAAATTTAGCCGCCGGCAATCACGCCGTCTGATTCAAACAGGTATAGTATTTATTATAGGTTGCTTATTTACCCTGATAACAATAACAGTACAACCTCTTACAGCTATAAACTGGCGGCTGTCCGATCAAATGTTTTTACCTGAAGCGCCATCACCCAATATCGTCATACTGGCTATCGATGACGCAACGCTCAATACCTACGGCAAATGGTCGGAATGGCGGCGCAGCCTTCACGCTCAGGCTATCGGCAACCTCAGCAAAGCGGGAGCCAGAGTTATTGCTTACGATATTTTATTCGCCGATTCCTCGAGTGATGACGCAGATTTAGCCAGAGCAATCGAAAATGCAGGCAATGTTATCATCCCGGTTGTCGGAGTTAATCCCCTGCCCCCCACCAAATCCGGAATTGTATACGATCATTTCGTCGTCCCCACAAGCCCCCTGGAAAAAGCCTCCCTTAGTCTGGGACATGCTAATGTAATACCTGATGGCGATGGGATCGTAAGGCGAGTCCCTCTGGCTGTAAAAGACCTCTCAGAACAAACCTATCCAGCTTTCTCCCTTGCCATACTTCACGCTGTGTTCGCCCAACCGCTTCCCGACGAATATACACCAAAAGATAAAAAATTATATCTACTTGGCCGGGAAATACCGGTTGACCATTCCGACCAGCTAATGATCAATTTTACATCCATCGATAACAGCTATGTAACTCTATCATACGGTGACGTAATTGAGGGTGATTTCTCCCCATCCCTGGTAGAAAATAAAATCGTACTTATCGGCATGGCAGCGACTGGCGATCTGGATACCTGGTTCGTGCCCGTCTCGGCAGCCAAGGTGCCTGGAGTATGGATTCATGCTAATGTAATGGATACTATACTGCGGCAAAGATTTCTAATCGACATCGACTGGCGGATTATACTTATGCTGATGCTGTTGATAACCGTTATCAGCGCACTGGCTTTGCCGCGCCTGAAATTGAAATGGGGCGGGATATTAATACTGGGAATGCTCATAGGCTACTTACTGGCTGTTTTCATCGCTTTTGACAATGGTTATGTCCTGAACATTTTATATCCGGCATTGCTACTGCCTATTGTTTATTTTACGAATGTCTTCTGCGTTGTAGTATCCGAACAAACAGATAAACGGCTGATAAAAGACCTGTTCGGTCGATATGTTTCACCCCAGGTCGCCACCGAAATCCTGGAGCTTACCGATGCCGGTAGATTAGAGCTAGGCGGAGAGCAGAGAATTGTATCCGTATTATTCGCTGATATTCGCGGTTTCACTCAAATGAGCGAGAAAATGTCTCCCAAAGAAGTCATCGATATGTTGAATTGTTACCTGTCAATAGCAATAGAAAAAGTTCTTCAAAATGACGGGATGATAAATAAATTCGCCGGCGATAATATCATGGCAATATGGAATGCACCCAAACCGAATAAGGACCACGCCTTTCTGGCAGTGAAAGCAGCATTTGAAGCCCAGGCCGCAATCAATGAATATCAGCAAAATGATTCCTCTCAGCTAAAAGTACAGTTTGGCATCGGCATCAATACCGGTGAGGCGGTAGCCGGAAATATGGGATCAGCAGGGCGCGCCGAATATACCGTTATCGGTGATTCAGTTAACCTGGCCTCGCGCATCTGCGGTGCGGCTCCCGGCGGTGAAATATGGATCGGCCGGGATACCTGTGATCTGGTGAAAGAGAGGGTAAATACTGAAAAACTGGAGCCTCAATATTATAAGGGCAAATCCGAACCGGTCACAGTTTATCGCGTAACAGGTTTACGCTGATTATATCAATAAACAACTGCTGCATTATTGATTCCCGATATGAAAAATATAAAAGTAATTTCTTTCGATGTCGAAGGAACGCTGACGACAACAGATTTCAGTCAAGCAATCTGGTGTGAAGCTATTCACGAGGTCTATGCCAGGAAGTACGGCATAACACCTGAAAAAGCCAGATCAATTGTTATTGCTGAATTCGACAAAATCGAGAATCGAGGAATCGAATCTTATGATATTAATTACTGGTTTAATAAATTCGGTTTAGGCAAACCGGAGATAATAATGGACAAATACCAGGACCGTGTTAAATATTACCCGGACGCAAAACAGGTTCTTAAATCATTATATAAAAATTACCAGCTGATAATTGCCTCGGGCACACCGGGAAATGCTTTGAACTATCTGCTCAAAGAAACCAGGCATTTTTTCCAAACTGTTTTTTCTTCCATATCCGACTATCAGCAACTGAAAACTCCTGAGTTTTATCTTGAGATATGCCGGGTATTAAAATTGAGACCCGATCAAATAGTTCATATCGGGGATAACTGGCAATACGATTATTTGGCTGCATGCGATGCCGGAATACATGCCTTCCATATCGACAGGACCGGAAAAGCTGGAAAAGATGGATCATTTAATGATCTTATGTCAATTAAAGCCAGTTTGATGGAATAAATACTAATTAATTAGATTTTTTCCACTTCAACCAGATGTAACAGTTTCTCAATATCGTCTGCACGACATAGCGCTGTACCCGGGGTTAAGGCTGTTGCTGTTCCGGCGGCTGCGGCCATGCGGGCTGCCTCTTCAATACCGGCACCCTGACTGAGCCTCATTATCAATCCGGCGATTGCCGAGTCACCGGCACCAACTGTATTCTGTACCTCCACTGGGGGAGAGATTACTTTCAGAAACATATTGCTATCTGAAATTAACAGTCCCTCCTTACCCCTGGATATTACCGCAATTTCAACACCTCGATTTATAAACTCTTTCAATGCCTGAATTAATGATTGCTCATCCCTTAATTTGACACCCAGTAGATGTTCGGCTTCGTAAACATTTGGCTTAATAACGCTGGGGATGGCTTTAATCCCTTCCTCCAGCCATATGCCATCAGAATCAAGTACAGTTTTAATCCCTCGTAGCTTGGCATCTTCTATCAAGTATCTGTAAATGTCGTCCGGTACGCCGGGGGGAACGCTGCCGGCAAAGACTATAAACTCAGGTCCGGGTTCGATATTAGTTATTTTGCTTATTAAATTATCCAGCTCTTCTTTAGAAATATTCGGCCCCGGAGCATCGATCCTTGTTTGCCGGTGAGTTTTAACATTGGTAATGACGAAATTACTTCTGATCTCGCCCTTGATCGGAGTGAAGTCGAATGGGACACCTTCCTGTTTTATAAGCTGTTCAAAAGTTGCACCATCGATACCATTACCGACCAAACCATAGGCAACGGTATCATATCCAAGTCCATGTAGAACACGGGAAACGTTTATCCCTTTACCGCCCGGATCACGACGGAAGCTTGTCCATCTATTGGCTTCATCAATCACAAGCCCATCAACAGTAACGGTTTTGTCGAGGCTCGGATTTAAGGTGACTGTAGCAATCATTTATATCCTTTCCACTTTCAACAGGTTCGTACTGCCGGAAATGCCGATTGGAACACCACCGGTAATAATTACTAAATCACCATCATGGGCCATCTTAACCTTTCGTGCCATTGCAGCCCCCTGAGTAAACAGATCAGCGATTCTCTTAACCTCAGGGACTTGAACCGCATGAACGCCCCAGGATAATGATAACTGTCTTTCGGTCACCTGACTGGGAGTAATCGCCAGGACCGGCACTGAAGGACGATATTTGGAGACACGTCGTGCTGTACTTCCAGATGAAGTAAAAGCAATGATCACTGCGGCATTTAATTGTCTCGCGATGCGACAGGCTGAATAACTTATAGCATCATCGGTCTCTGGCTTAAGATTCTTTCCCTTTGCAGCAAGTATATCATCGTATGGTAACGTGGTCTCCGTTTCAAGTGCCACTTGCGCCATCATATTTACCGCTTCCACAGGATAATTCCCCACAGCAGTCTCTTCAGAAAGCATTACGGCATCAGCTCCGTCAAAAATAGCATTGGCAACATCCGTAACCTCGGCACGGGTAGGTCTTGGTGAGTCAACCATGGATTCCAGCATCTGTGTAGCCACTATAACCGGTTTGCCGAGGTAATTACATTTCTGAATTATAGCTTTCTGTGTAGTAGGTACTTTCTGTATGGGAATCTCAATGCCTAAATCGCCGCGGGCAACCATAACTCCATCAGCTACCTCCAGGATCTCATCGAGTTTATCCAGTGCTTCACGTCGCTCTATTTTGGCGATCACCAGTTTATTAACTTTCTTTTTTTCCAGATAATGTCTTATCCTGAGAATATCGTCAGCATCCTGAATAAATGACAGCGCTATAAAGTCCACACCATGGCTTATTCCGAAGTTAAGGTGGCTCCAATCTTCATCGGTCATAGTATTGACAGCTCTGGAAATACCTGGAACGTTAATTCCCCTATGATCACTGAGCCTGCCACCTATCATCACTTTGCACTTTACTTCATCGGTATTAATATTCATTACTTCAAGTTTAATATTTCCGTCATCCAAAAATATGGTATCACCGAGCTTCACTGTTTTCGGTAAATCGATCCAGTCTACTGAAACCCGATGTTCGTCACCAAATATTTGTCTGGTAGTAAGAGTGAAATCATTACCATCATTGAGGGTAACCTCTCCATTCTTAATTCTTCCCGTCCTATCTTTTGGACCCGGCAAATCCTGCATTATGGACACAGGCATACCTGCTCTTTCAGCTCCCTTGCGAATTATATCTATACGCTTGGCCTGTTCATTGTGAGTACCATGAGCAAAATTAATTCGAGCTATATCCATACCAGCTCTGAGTAGCTGCTCAATTACGGAGGGAGAAGTACTGCCAGGTCCGATAGTACATACTATTTTGGTTCTTCGTATCGAAGTATTCCGAGGATCTTCAAGAATCATTTTGTTATTTTAGTAGACCTCATACCAGTTTTCAGGGATCATGGCTAATTCACCGGCTTTTATTCCCATTTTACGGTACCAGGGAACAGCATATTCACCGGTTATATCTACCAGTTCTTTAAATCTATCAACTACAGTAGTATTTAAATATTTTAGCCGGTCTTTTTTGTCGATAAATTTGACCGCATCCTGCCAGATCGCCCGCCCGCCTAAAAATCCCGAAGCGCCTGCCTTACAGGCAATTCTCACCTGTTCACGGAACATTTCGTATTCTACTCCGGCACTCAACAGGACCCACGGCAGCCGGGAAGCATCATTAAGTTCCCTGCACATAGCCAGCGCCTTTTCACTATCGTTCTCATAATTCAAATCAACCGGGAATTCTGATTTAAGAACATCTATCGATAACTCGGTTATCTGCCGCGCAGTTTCAATCACCAATGCCGGCTTTCGAACAACAAATTTTAGTAGATCGTCTTTCTCTTCTTTAACAGGATAACAAACGGGTTCAACCAGAAAAGGAATATCAAGTTTAATACACTCTTCGGTTAACGTTTTTATCGTATTCAACTGTTTGGCGGTAACATCCGTTAAATCAGGCCGGTAGTAAATTAAAATTTTAACTGCAGAGCCTCCCATTCTCTTGATTTTCTCCACACCCCAGTTTTCCAGTAAATTGGTTATACGCCCCCCCGGATCACTTGTATAGCCGCTTTCCTCCACAC
>CAZEAR010000081.1:0-9394 GCA_964510365.1 uncultured Dehalococcoidales bacterium
GTCCTGTAACGGCGGTACTACCGTAGTGCTGGGAATACCTCCGCAGAAAGATAGTTTGACGATCTCGCCGAGCGATCTGGTTTATAAAGAGAAAGTAATTAAAGGTTGTACCATGGGAGCAACGCGATTGAATGTGGACATTCCCAAGCTTGTCGAGCTTTATCAGGCCGGCCGTATTAAGCTAGACGAGCTGATTACTAAAAGATATCCATTAGAGCAGATCAACGAGGCGATAGAGTCTGTGGAAAGGGGAGAAGCTCTGCGCAACATAATTATTTTTGGATAATAAACATTAGTTGCGTAAATTCCTCCGGGATCATTTCATGTCTGCTGTTACAGTTTTTTATATAAAAGAATAAATGTATATAGCTGAATGTTAGGTTGGCAGATTAATCCGACCACCAGCATTCAGTAAATTCCACTATGTCGACTATTGGATCAACAAAATATTCTCTAACCATTGTCCTGAGTACTTCGTGCTCTGCAATGAAATCAGCTACCGGCGGACTGTATCTATAGTAGTTTTCGATAAACCAGACGCCGAAAGCACTTTTGGTGAGCGATTCGTCCCGGAATTGCCGTAGAATATTTATTTCCTCTGCCGATGGTGTCCCGTAGGCTGCCGTAGCGATAAAACATCCTGCCAGGGGATCATCTTCCTTGGGCGCTTCGCATTGAACAAGAAATAAAAAGGCTATCGAGATGAGTAGTATGGATAGAATAATAGTGTATTTAGATTTCATAGCATAACTCCTTATTTATTTTAATAACCCGTTCTAATCTGGAATTATGGTATTGAAAAATTATTACTTATTGTCGGTTATATCAGTATTTTAGTCAATATCAATTTTAAATATTGAAGATTCTTTAATCAGCCCGGTCTTTCGGCCAGGCTGGTTAGTTAAACCGTCGTTTTACCCGGAATTAAATTTCATTTCCGTTTTCGACTCTCTGCATAGTCTGGAATAGGTTAATAACGGATCGACAACCGGCTTTAGTTACTTCTAAAGTTAAAGTTGCTTTAATAATTAATGAATCCTATTTAATCGGCCGGTGAGGTGGTGTGAATTCAACATATTCGGCATATATTTTATCTATGCGCTCCTTTGGCCATGCGGGGTCCCAACCCAATCCCATATCATCATCAACCAATATAACCACCCACCTGGTGTCGGGAACAGCGGGTTTGCTCTCAAGGATCACGGTGATGTTACATATTCTCACTTTGCCAGGTCCACAAAGCGTTTCCGGCTCAACGCATTTTCCCGTGGCCGCACAAGGAAAACCCCAATCAGGGCCTATATTTCTGGCATGAGCCGGTGCTATTACATTCTTAATGCGGTAAAGGGCCGCATCAACGTCCTTTACGATTTTATTTCTGCCGGCAACGATAATGGAAAGCAGGGGGCCGAAAACCATTCCGGTTACCCTCATTCCTCCACCGTCGGAATTAACAATTTTGCCATCCATAGTGACGGCATTCGAGCTGGCCATAAATACATCACATCCCTGAGCCGTTTGCTTCATTACCGATAGCGGCAACATTGCAGGTTTCTCCCTCATAATCTTCGGCCTAACAAAGGGATTAAGAACCCTGTTACCTAAATCAGTCAGATCCTGTATAACCCCTAATGATCTGACAGTCGTCGAATCCCCGCAGCCAACGATCCAGTTTTCCGGTACCATTTCTACTATCATCTTTCTGGCGGCTTCTCTGTTTTCTGCGAATTTTGCTTCAAAGCCTCTGCTTTTCAATGCTTCTAATGTGGTGTTGATTTCCGAGCTAATTGGTGCAGACATGTTGCTTACCTCCATCGATACAGAATATTAATATGGCAGTTAATTTTTTTGATTGGCATCTAGAATAACACATCTTGGACAGCTAATCTACTATATGCATTTGTATGACTTTAAATTTGAACTGCAATAGAGGCTCGTATAAAAGAATTAAGCGGTCTCTCCCTGAAAGTTGATATAATACATAAGTTAGCACATATTTATTATTAATAAAGGAGGGTTGCCATGGATTATGAAAGCTTTCTGGAATTGGTTAAGAATACAAGGAGCATCCGCCGGTTTAAACCGGATCCTGTACCGGATGATTATGTCGATAAAATAATTGAGGCTGCCCGATGGGCTCCGTCCGGATTTAATACACAACCCTGGGATTTTATCGTGGTTAAGGAGAAATCAGTAAAAGATAAGATAACGCAGGTTATTACTGAATTCCGTTCGGCCTATTCAGCCAAGCTGGAAGAAACCAGGGAACCGTGGATGAAATCTATGAAACCGATAGTATCGGCAGGGGCGATGGATTGGCGTTCTGCTCCCGTGTATATATTATTATGCGGCGATACCAGGGCTAAAGTGGGACTACCGATGATAGTCAGGTCTGACTTCCGGGCGAGCCAAACGATTTTTATATCCAGTATGGCCAATGCCTTTTTATATATGCATTTAGCAGCAACCACTCTGGGTCTGGCTTCAGTATGGGTCTCGACAACGAACAGTACGACAATGCATTTATTGGTTAAAAATATTTTAGGAATACCCTCAGAGCTGGATGTATATGATATGATGGCGCTGGGGTATCCTGCTGTGAAGCCGAGGGGTAAGCTGTTAAGAGCTAAAGAAAAAATGGTCCACTATAACTATTGCGCTGGGAAAGGTTTTAGGACCGATGAGGAGGTCATTGACTTCTCCAGGAGGACCAGGAACTGGACTATTGCAAATATCAACAGGCAGCCCGATTAGAACTTATTTGATTTTAGTATTGGGTGGTGGAGTGGTTGCTATTATGATTATGGCGAGAATAATAACCATGCGATACTATAGCTTCCTGTGGTATCGAATATCCAGCCGGCCAGGGGCGGTCCTGCAAGACCTATAATTGCAATAAGGCCCATTAAGAATCCGTAAATAGTGCCGAAATTGCGACTGCCAAAGTATTCTCGGGTTAAGGCAGCTCTATTGGTAACGTTTCCTCCCCAACCTATTCCAATAAATATAGCGAAAGGTATCAATAACCATATATCGGCCTGGGGTACATAGTAAAAGAGCAGAAGTCCTATAAGCATTAAAGCAAGGAATACGGCGGCTACCCATCTTTTGTCGAATTTGTCGCTGAACCAGCCGGAGCTGAGACGACCGCCGGTGGAGATTACGGGAAGGGCAGTCGCCGCCAGGCTGGATGTCGACCTGTTGATGCTGATGCTGCTTAGATAAGGCATAATATGTGTGGTCAAAGCGGTAGTAACCAGGAATTGCGTAGTTAAGGCCAGGCCTAAATGCCAGAAGGCCCTGCTTTTAAAGGCCTGTTTTGCTCCTTTATCCGATTGGTTCGCATACACTTTATACTGTAGCTTGCCGGGTACAACGGCCGTGTTTTCGGCACCGTCCGGCAGATAGCCATAAGCTTCGGGACTGTGCCTCAGTACTAAGGACATGGGAGCTATAATCACGAAGAACCCTAATCCGAATATAAGAAGAGTGGTTTGCCACTGGAAAATGTCAATAAGCCTGACTATCAGAGGTATCATAAACCCGCCGAGACCTATACCCGAGATGGTAATACCGGTAGCTATTCCTATCTTTCTATTGAACCACTTGGACACCGCCGTCACAAATAATGTACCGCTGCAGGCGCTGGTTCCCAGGGCTACTAAGGCGAAACTGCCGTAGAACATTGCTAGAGAGGTGGTCTGACTGATAAAAATTAAGCCGATACCGGAGAGGATCGCGCCTCCGAACATGATCCGCCGTGGTCCCCAGCGATCGATAAGTATCCCCACAGCGGGTGAAAGCAGGCCTACTTCCATACCTCGAAGCGATGCGGCAAATGAGATCTGCGTGTAGCTCCAGCCAAATTCGTGTGCTATCGGCTCGAAGAACGCGGTGAATCCAAAAAGAACTACTCCGGCAACGTAAAATGCGACTATGAAGCATGTTCCTACGATTAACCAGCCGTAGAATATTCTGGGTTTTTTCATGTTGTGCAGGTACATATTATACTACGTTTTATTAAATATTGAGGCCACGTTGATAATAACTATATCTTTGACTAAAATACGAATATGTCCGAGAAAAAGAGCAAGTCAGGTTCTTCTGACTGTTTAAGAGTTCGGGGTATAGTTAGCAGCGGACTGGGAAAGTCGTTTTTGTTTACTGAAATACCGTGGGTGAAAAGGCAATTTCGCGAAAAGCTTGGCATCGATCCTGTTCCCGGTACTTTGAATATTATTGTTTTGTCCGAGGATAGGAGTAAGCTGGTCGATATTAAAAATATGAAGGGCATCGGGATAGTCCCGGAAGAAAAGAATTACTGCGCAGGAGAAAGTTTTATTGTCTCAATTAATGACAGAGTTAGTGGAGCGCTGGTCATTCCAAAAGTCCCCGATTATCCTGCGGAACAGTTAGAAATCATCTCGTCAGAACACATAAAGCAGACACTAAAGCTTAAAGACGGCGATATTGTAGAAATAGAGATCCGCAAGTAAAAGGTAGTAAGCGCCACAGGGACCTCCGGAGCTGGTACTTATGTAGTTAGAAGGCTATATTAAACATACATGTGATATACTTTAGGCGGGTTAATGCTTTGATATAGTTAGTTACTGATTGCGATTTAATAATACCGCCGATAAGATCAGCTGCTTATTCCGTAATACTAAGGTGCCTAGAGTAAATTTATAGGAGGATAAATTTTAAGATGATTGACTTTACCCTTACCGAGAGGCAGAAAATGCTTAAAGAAATGGCCCATGACTTTGCTGTAAATGAAATAAGACCCATGGCCATGGCAATGGACCATGAGCCTGACCCGGCCAAGGGTTTTGCCATGGCATTTGAAATTGCAAAGAAAGCAATGCAGTTGGGCTTTGGCAAGCTTAGAATACCGGAAGAATACGGTGGAATGGGTATGGGATTCCGGGATTGGGCGGCAGCGTATGAAGAAATTGCCTGGGGAGATGCGGGCATAGCCACCACTATCAGCGTATCGCAGGGTGTAGCTATGCAGTTTGTTATGGATGCGAGGGAGGAGCACAAAAAGCAATGGCTGCTACCTTATTGCGAAGATACGACAGGGACCTTTTTATTCTGTGGCTCCATGACCGAGCCTGCCGGTGGTTCAGAGATGGTTTATCCGGGTGATGATATAAAGCTGGGGATGAGGGATAAGGCAGTTTTGAAAGGTGATGAATATGTTCTAAATGCATCCAGGTTGTTTTGTACTAACGCGGCAGTAGCTAAGATGCTGCTTATCTCGCTGCGCACCGATCCGAACAAACGCAGCTGGGACAGTCTTGCTGATTTTGTTGTCCCTATGGATACACCCGGAGTTCAGGTGGGAAAACCTTTTAATCTGATTGGGTTCAGAGGCTCATGTCAGAGTGAAGTTGTACTTGATAATGTGCGCCTGCCCAAAGACTGTTACTTTGCCCCGATCAATATAGATTGGGGTGCTTATATGACCGGAGGTATGAATTTAGGTATCAGAGGGCTGGCTATAGCTCGCTCAGCTTATGAAGAGACTCTGGCTTATGCCACCGATAGACAGATCTGGGGGATGCGTTTGCGGGACCATGATATCGTTGCTGCCAAGCTGTCGGAGATGCGCACCAAGATTGAACAGACCAGGGCTTTAATTTATAAAATAGCATGGGCCATGGATAATCGCGATGTTAATGAAGGATTACATAACTATCTGGCGATGCCGATGATATCCGGTGCCAGAATGGCCAGGGAAGTCACGGCAGATTGCCTTGAAATCCTGGGCACTTATGGACTTACTAAAGAATGTCCGGTCGAAAAATGGCTTAGAGATGCTCAGGTAGTAGGTATGCCTGACGCCGGCGTAAATATGCAGAAAATATTCATGGCAAAGAGATTATAGATAATATGTAGCTAATAGACTTCATGCGGGATACCGTAAATAATCGGCACCGGCTATCTTCTGGTTGCCGGTGGAGTGGTCATCAATATAATCAGGGCGATAAATAACAAGAAAGCAAATAATAACCAGGCGAAACTGTAGCTTCCTGAGATATCGAATATCCAGCCGGCCAGAGGCGGCCCTACAACACCGACTATAGCTATAAAGCCGGCCATAAGTCCGATAATAGTGCCAAAGCTGCTTCTGCCAAAGTATTCTCGGGTTAAAGCAGCTCTGATTGTGCTGTGGCCTCCCCAACCTATTCCAATAAATATTGCGAAGGGTACCACAAGCCATATACCGACTTGGGGTATATAATAAAAGAGTAGAAGTCCAATAAGTGTTACTGCACAATATACCACTGTCACCCGTATTTTGTTGAATTTGTCGCTGAACCATCCGGAGCTAAGACGACCGCCGATGGAGATTACGGGAAGAGTAGTTGCTATCAGGCCGGAGGTCGATCTATCGATGCCGATGCTGCTCAGATAAGGCATAACATGCGTGGTCACAGCAGTGAAAGCAATGAATTGCACGGTCAACGCTAAAGATATATGCCAGAAAGCCCTGCTTCTTAATGCCTGCTTTGCACCTATATCCGATTTACTGTCGTATTTTATTTCCTGAGCGGCCGTGGGAATAGTGGCCGCGTTTTCGGCGCCATCCGGCAGATAGCCGTAAGGTTCGGGTCTGTGCCTTAATATTAAGGCCAGAGGTGAGATAACGATGCAAAATCCCAGGCCGAATATGAATAAAGCAGTTTGCCACTGAAAAATATCTATAAGCTTAACTATCAGTGGTATCATTAACCCGCCGAGACCTACACCCGAAATGGTGATTCCGGTAGCTATTCCTATCTTTCTATTGAACCAGTTAGCCACCGCTGTCATAACCACTGCACCGCTGCAGGCGCTGGTCCCCACAGCCACCATAGCGAAACCGCCGTAGAACATTGCCAGAGAGGTGGTTTGACTGATGAAAATGAGGCCGAAACCGGCGAGGATCAGACCTCCGAACATGATCCATCGTGGCCCCCAACGGTCGATAAGTATCCCCACAGCAGGTGAGAGCAGTCCCACCTCCATACCTCGAAGCGACGCCGCAAATGAGATCTGCGTGTAACTCCAGCCAAATTCATTGGCAATCGGCTCGAAGAATGCGGTGAATCCAAAATAGACTACTCCGCCAACGTAGAACGCGACTATGAAACATGCGCCTACGATCAACCAGCCGTAGAATATTCTGGGTGCTTTCATATTATGCAGGTGTATATTATACTACGTTTTCAATTATGCAGGTCAGGAGAGGCATATTACCTGTATTACGGTAGTTCGTAGATGAGTATTCGATAGGGAGCCTTTTAGAAAAAACCTGATTAATACCCGTTATAAGACGGTCTACCCATAATCCATATGGTCAAATAGCTAAACCCCTATGAGATTCGCTAAATTGTGGCGATACTCTATTATTACCTGTAAAAGCTCTCGAGCTTAGGATAGCCGAGTTGCTGTGTCAACTTGTCCCAGTTCGCTGGCAGTTTTACCTCCTTGGTCTGCGGAGAAATATAGAGACTGTATAGAGCCATAACCTTGTTTCTATCCGGATCACCGCATACTGAAACGTGAATCAAGCCCGGTTGTCCCATCGACGGTACAGTATCATCCGGTTTGAGGTCAACCCACTCCTTAGGGACAAAAGAGAACAGCTCCGTTGCCAGCATTTTAACAGTCCTGCCTACACCTCCCCCATCGCAATATTGTAGGGCAAAATCCATTTCGCGTTTGGTAATCCTGGAATGCTCGAACAGGTAAGCTTCTACATCTTCCTGTGTGTATCCGGCACGGGCAATGACTTTAGCCACACTTGGATTGATAAGTACCGACATTCCCTGGCGGGGGCCGAATATCAGCATCATATGGGGACAGCCCTGTCTGATAACTTCATCACATATACATTGCAATAGCCCTTCAGGTTCAGCCGTGGAAGGGAAATTCTGCATACCCCAGTTCATGGTGCCCCTGGCAGTAACCGTGCTGGCATTTTTATCAAAGCCCTCCCTTACCTGACTGGGTTTCCAGCCCATTTCATACGTTGCATCTTCGTCCTCGGCAATTGCAAAAGGCAGGATATAGCCATATGTCCCCATATACATTTCCCCGGGACGGTAACCTGCTATATTCTTTACTATTAAACCTAGAGCCCGGCCCAGTGCAGGATTGGGTCCGCGGGAAACAGCTCCCATGCCGTGTTCTATTCCCAATTGCTTAGCTATCGGGCCGCCTACAACCAGATACGGTAACATAGCGGCGGTAGTACCGAGATTGGTTAAATTATAAGCTGGATCACCTATAGCTTCAACGACGGCAATTAAGAGAGGCATGTATTCCGGGCGGCAACCCGCCATCACTCCGTTTACCGCTATATTCCAGGGGGTGGCTCGCAGGTTCGCAGCCGGTAATATAGCTATTTCTTTATGTGGGGAGAGGTCGGTATATTTCAGAAAACTCTCGATTCTATCTATGGTGGGTGGGGTTATGGAAATTCCATCGGACCAGCCCTTGTCCTGGAAAAACTTATTTATTTCCTCGATTGTACCGGTGAAAATAATATCTGTGGAGTTCGCTCCTGCCTCTTCCTTTTCCTCTTCTGTTTTCTCTACCGGCTTGGTTAAAGCCTCAACAATCTGGGGGAAAGTTACCTTATCAATGTTCTCTCTTATCTCATCCTCGGTGTGGTTTAAAATCGCTCCGGGATATTCGGCAACTCTCTGGAAAACTCCCGACGCTTTACCCAGATGACGGGCAATGGACAAAAAATTAGTAGCGATGATGGCTACAGATGGTACACCAGCTTTCTCAGACACTAATGCCGGCCTCACCGTGGCCGGTGTGCAAGTACCTCAGCCGCCTTCAGCAGTTATGACTGCATCACAGCCCTTTTCCAGGATGGCGACCCTCATCGCCTCCAATGTTTTTGTCATTTCCTCTGTGGTCTGTCTGTTGATCGTGCTCCCGGGGAACTCGGAATACGGAATTATATTTATATCGGGATATTTCTTTTTCAAAGCCTCCCGTACTAATGATAAAGTTATCTCTCCTCTGAATTCCTCATTCCAGATTTCACATATTGTCTTCCCATTAAGTGTATCAAGGTAACGGCCCATGCGCCTTTCCTTGACCACCGGCTCGCCGACAGGACTGACTACTTCATATTTATTCATAATTCCCTCCGTAATTTTGCTACAGTGAGCATATAATATTTTGCGTCTGTCTTTTTGTCAATCAAGTTGCGCTTAATGAAACTTCGGTAATTTTGTACCTGATTATTAATTGTGGTATTGGAGAAGTATGCTATGCTGCCCCCACATTTCGGCAATAACATTAAACATAGCATAATTATTACATATACGGTATTATATCTATATGCATATAGTTGTCAATTACACATCATGTTTTAACCCTGGAT
>CAZEAR010000082.1:0-9311 GCA_964510365.1 uncultured Dehalococcoidales bacterium
GCTTAAAGCCTGGTGGAGTAGAAGCGGGGAAAAGAAGTAGAGGGAGGATTTCCCCTCCCCCTATTGTTACTTTATAAAGCTTTTAACGCAGGTTAGATTAAGCTTGGAAGTTCCTTAGCTGCATCTTCCATATCACGCAGTCTGCCGGAGGTCTCCCGCAATCGGTCTTTCTGTGTATTGGCAAAGGCCGAAGCGCGATCATAGTAGTCACGTATCTTTTGGACGAAGGCTAATTGAGAGAACATGACCGTGACATCGACGGCTCCTCTATCCCGTGGGAAATCACCTGCTCTTATGACAGCATTCTCTGCCAGTTCGCGTAGATAATCACCCAGTCCTTTGGCGATATCCATGCTCATTTCCTTGACCGGTGCAGCAACAAGATATAGTGCTCTGCCAGCATCTTCAGGGCTGCAGCTGATGGAAAGCTCACTGAGAGATGCATCCATGGCCTGCATAGCCCGAAGAGTTTCGCTGCTCTTATCCCTGAACGTGGTCCTATTAACCTCCCAGGGCCAGCGGAAACCGCGCGGTATGTCAGCAGTACCGACACCCAGCGCCGTCCAACCATCGATTGACTGGATAATATCTCCTGCATCCAATGTCTTGGAGCCTACGTTCTTATATTTCGTTATTTCGCCTGCACATAGAAGGTCATAGAAGGGGTATACTATCATGGAGTTAATTCTTTCCAGGTTTGTGGCCATACTGGCATCTTTTCTTACATAGCGCTGGTTATCAGCCAGGAAGATACCGTCAGCTACCGTGTGAATCGATTTGAGGCAGACGGCTGTGTTATATACGCTTCTCAATTCGGCGACTTCTTCATGCTCGAAAGGAAGAACTACCAGAGCGTAAACCGGCTTGCCTAAGTATCGCTCCTTTATCATCTGTGCGATTATGGAGATTGCTCCGGATCCGGTACCACCTGCAGCGCCGGCACAAAGTAAAAATGCGTGAGTTTGGTAGAAATTGGGTGCTGTTCTAATAGCATCGATTACTTTATCACCGTCTTCTCTAGCCAGTTCGGCGCCCATCTCGTTAACCTTACCGACACCGTGTCCCCAGGTCTTGCGCCCGCCAATAAGAATACGATGCAGGTAATCTGAACCAATATGGGCCAGGCCGGTAAGATCAGCTTGGTCTGTATTGACAGCAAAGGCTCCAGTAACTATGTTAGTGCGACGCTGAGAATTAGCGATTTTATTGAGATGAACAAACTCATCAGCAATTCTAGAACCACACTGGCCTAGTCCTATTACCATTAACTTCATAAAATTTCCTCACTTTCCTTGTCAGTTTTTAGGTAACATTATCCTTTATTATAGTTATGCGTTTCACTTTGTCAAGTATATCGAATTATATTATCTCTAGCTACGCCTTCTGACTACTGCGATGACCCGCCAAATAATAACTATCAAAATGAGGCAGGCAGCTATTATTACGATGATATGCCATAATTCAAGGCCTCCCACCTTAAAAAGCTGTCCGTTTGACCATTCACCTTCGTTTCCTGCGCCGTCGACGGCTTTAACCCTCCAGTAATAGCTTCCTTTTTCTAATGCCTCTTCTTTAGTTATAGTATACTGTGGTTCTATCAAGTTTTCTTTATGTATTACCGAGCTGGAAAAATCATTGCTCCGGCTGATTTCGAGTATATAGGAAACACCGCTGGGATCATCAACGGGTTGCCAGCTAAATTCGACTATTGTTTCGCCGATGAAGCCGAACTTGGCGCCCGCTTCAGGTAGTAAAAGCTTGGGTGTAGGAGGTGGTGTTGACTCGATGTTAAATTTAATTGAGGCTACAAAAGCAGTAGAATCAGCTACGGTTATGGTATGATCACCGGATTGGCTAGAAGGCACCTTAAAGTTTTCCTTGAAACTACCTTTATTGTCGGTTTTGGCATCAGGGGCGACCTTTGTTCCATCGAAATTGATGGTAAGAGGTTGATTTTGCGAGAATCCGGTACCGCTTATTATTACATCCTCACCCACATTTCCTGTAGTCGGATCGATTTCGATTTGGGGTGAAACAGTTAAGGTGACGTCAGCAATGTCACTAGCTGCGGTAGTTGACCCTAAAGCATCGATTATATGCTTGCCAGCAGTACTTATGGGGGTTTCTATTTGCGCCGCCCATGAACCTTTAGCATCCGCATTTATGCCGCTTGCTATCAATGTTCCGTCAAACGTGACCTGGATTCCCACTTCATTTTCCTCAAAGCCGATACCGCTTATCCAGAGATTGTCTCCGTTATGAATCGGAGATCCCAGGAACCCCGAAGCCATTTCCAGTCTTATTGATGGTGATACTGTAAATAAGGTGTTTTCAACGTCGGTGTTCAGGGTATTATCTCCATATGCATCTATTGTATGTTGACCTTTAGTCGATGAAGGAATGTAAAAGTTTGACCGCCAGAAGCCTTTATTATTGGCACCTATGCCTGTTTTTACTGCCAGTCCATCATATATCACAGTAATACCGGATTCTCCGTTAAAGAAGCCTGTACCATCTATAGTGACCATTGTACCGACGCCGCCCGAACTGGGATTGATACTGACTTTGGGATTGACGGTGAATGTAAGGTCGGCTATCTCGGTAGCAGGTGTGGTGCCGCGAGCATCGATAGTATGTTCTCCCGCAGAACTTTGGGGGATTTGAACTTTACTCTGCCAGGTTCCGAGGGGACTGGCTGTAATCCCGGACTGCACTACAACTCCGTCAAATAATATCTCAATACTTTTTTCATTGGTATTAAAGCCTTTGCCGGACAAATTTAGATCGGACCCAACTGTACCGCTATCCGTTCCCATGTAAATAGAAGGCAAAACTGTAAAATTGGCATCATAGTCAACACCTTCTATATTGAGAATGATCTTATGTTTGCCTTTTGCGGCTTCAGGTATAGTAAAAGTGGCGGCGGTGCATCCTGACTCAAATCCCTGTTTAAGAACCGATTTGGAATCTTCCCAGAAAAAGCTGTAGTCTCCGGTACCGTAATTGCATAACGAGTATACGGTAACTTCAGTACCTACGACACCCTCATTGGGACTGAGCACTAAACCGGCAGCCTGTAAAGAAGCTGGAGCAATACACAAGGTTAAAAGAAGTATCATTAACGCTATAGCTAAAGCTTTACTTTTCATATTAGCCTCTATCATTATGTTACCTGTTATCATAGCATAAAATGAATGAAATATCAGGAATACGGTAAAAATAAATGGAACAATCGAATAATTCGAGTGAAGTATGGTATTTTCCCTGATCGTAATAACATGTTACTCAAATTATTGATGAGTTTTACATTTATTGTATATCCTTTGACAGAGTTGCCAGGAATTCAGCATTGTTTTGTGTCTTGGCCAGTCGCTCGAGCAGTCTTTCGGTGGCATCTGTGCTGTTTGAAGAGTCTTCGGATATCATATTTACGATGCGCCGAAGTAGATATACCTGCTTCCTCGTTTCCTCATCGAAAAGTAATTCCTCTCTCCGTGTGCCACTGTGAAGAATATCGATGGCCGGAAAGATCATCTTTTCAGCAAGTCGTCGGGCTAGATGCAATTCCATATTGCCGGTTCCTTTGAATTCCTCGTATATCAGGTCATCCATGCGGCTGCCTGTATCGACCAGGCAGGTAGCAATTATGGTAAGGCTGCCACCTTCTTCGGTATTTCGAGCGGCGCCGAAAAAACGTTTGGGTGGGTATAGAGCTACCGAGTCGATGCCGCCGGAAAGGGTTCGCCCGCTCGGTGGCATTGCTAAATTGTAAGAGCGGGTGAGACGCGTAATACCATCAAGTAAGATAACAACATCCAGACCAATCTCCACCAATCGCTTTGCCCGCTCTAAAGCCAGTTCAGCCACCCTTGTATGATGTTCCACAGGCACATCGAACGTCGCAGCAACCACTTCGGCGTTTACTGAGCGCTTCATATCCGTTACCTCTTCCGGTCTTTCTCCTATTAAGCAGACTATTATATGAGCTTCTTTGTATCTGGTAATAATTGCATTGGCGATGTTCTTCAGAAGCATTGTTTTGCCAGCTTTCGGTGGTGAAACAATAAGTCCACGCTGACCTCTTCCGATCGGGGCTACCAGATTTATCAATCGTGTCGATAGTTTACGGGGATCGGTTTCCAGGTCGAACATTTTATCGGGAAAAGTAGGGGTCAGGGAGCTGAAGTGTGGACGGTGTTTGGACTGTTCAGGGTCCTGGTCGTTAACAAATTCAACTCGCAGCAGGCTGTAGTACTTTTCACCTTCTTTGGGCGGTCTGGCCTGACCGCTGATACTGTCTCCGTTTCTTAAGCAAAAGCGGCGTATCTGGGAGTTGGAAATATAGATATCGTCGGGTCCGGGAAGAAGGCTGTCCTGTCGTAGAAAACCATAGCCGTCATCCATGATATCCAGTATACCACTGAGGTATATATTACCTTGTTGCACCGCCTGACCTTGGATCAAGCGTTGAATAAGCTCCGATTTTTTTAGACCTTTATAACCCTCTACTTCCTGTTGTTTAGCTAATTCCATTAATTCGTCACGTGTTTTATTTTCCAGTTCAGTAATATTCATTTGTTAAACCTCGATCTTGTTTATATAAGAAGATCATCCTCCATATTTATTATATATAGAAAAACGCGCGGTATAGAGACATACGCGGTTATATTCCTTTATCCTCTCCCATTACTTTATTCCAGTCTTCACGAAAGCGGGTGATACCGATATCGGTTAACGGGTGCCTTATCATCTGCAAAAGGATGGCATATGGTATGGTGGCAATCGGAGAGCCGGCTTTGGCTGCTTCTATACAATGTTGTGGATGCCTTATACTGGCGGCAATGACCTGTGTTTTAATTGTATCAGCGTAACTTTTATATACGGCGACAATTTCCTCCACCAGTTTCATACCGTGTTCTCCTATATCATCCAGCCTGCCAACAAAAGGGCTAATGAATGCGGCACCGGCCGCCGCACCCAGTAAAGCCTGATTCAGAGAAAAGCATAATGTCAGGTTAACCTTGATATTTTCCTGTGAAAGTACATGTGTGGCTTCTATTCCCTCCAGGCTTGCCGGTATTTTTACAACGATGTTTTCCGCCCATTTGGCGATCTGTCTGGCTTCTTTAATCATATCCGCAGAACTGGTACCCAGTACCTCTGTTGATACCGGTCCTGGAACCACCGAGCATATTTTTTGCACGAGTTGTTTATAGTCCACCTTGCCTTCTTTTGATACCAGGCTGGGATTAGTGGTCACTCCTGTTATTATACCGAGCCTTACTCCGTGACTTATGTGTTCTATATTTGCTGTGTCAAGAAATAAGCGCATATATTGACTCCTGTACAGGTAATTCGCAAATTTATTCTAATTTACCCAGAGGTAAGGTAACCTGAGTACCTTCGACCATAGTATCCTTTGCGACGGCAATAAATTCTAAGAAGAGCGGATGTGGACGATTGGGACGCGACTTAAACTCTGCATGGAACTGGCAGGCTATCATATAAGGATGGTCTTTGACTTCGACAATTTCTACTAGTTTTCCATCCGGCGATAAACCGCTGGCAATCAGGCCTTTTTGCTCCAGGTTATCGCGGAAACGGTTGTTGAATTCGAAACGGTGGCGGTGGCGTTCATAAACTGTGCCGTTACCGTAAACACCAGCAGCAAGTGTATTAGGTACAAATTGGCAGGGATACGTTCCCAGCCTCATAGTCCCACCCATATCATTTATCTCGTTCTGTCCGGGAAGCAGATCGATTACCGGATAAGGAGTGTTCGGATTGAACTCGGTGGAGTTGGCTTCCTTGCTGCCAAAGGCGAAACGCCCGAATTCAATAACTATAATTTGCATACCCAGACAAAGGCCGAGATAGGGAATGTTATTTTCACGAGCATAAGTAGCTGCCATTATCATGCCTTCTATACCGCGATATCCGAAACCGCCGGGAACTATAATACCCTGCGCTGATCGAAGCTGGTTCAATCCGGCCTCATCAACAAGATCCTCTGATTGTATCCATGATATATTGATTTGGCGGTCGTGATATAAGCCGGCATGGCATAATGCCTCACGGACTGAGTAGTAGGCGTCTTGGAGCTCTACATATTTTCCTACCAGGGCAATGGTTACCGGTTCCTTTGGTTCAAGCAGCTTTTGTACCATCTGCCGCCATTCGTTTAAGTCCACTTCCCCGGCTTCGAGTCCCAACCGGTCTACTATCAAATCGGTCAAGCCGGCATCTTCCAGCCAGAGTGGTACTTCATAAATGGTCTCAGCCGTGACCAGGGGAATAACCGCCTGTTTTTCCACATCACAGAACAGAGAGATTTTGTCCCTGGTATTCTCCGATATTTCGAAATCGGAGCGGCACAGAATTATATCCGGTTGTATACCGATACGTCTTAACTCGTTTACACTATGCTGGGTGGGTTTGGTCTTTATCTCTCCGGTGGTAGATATATGGGGTAGAAATGTAACGTGGATATAAAGAACATTATCTCTACCTGCATCATTTCTCATCTGGCGTATTGCTTCCAGGAAAGGTTGTCCTTCGATGTCACCGACTGTGCCGCCAACCTCTACGATAATAACCGATGCTTGTGACAGACGAGCTACTTCCTTTATCCTTTGTTTTATCTCGTTGGTAACGTGAGGGACAACCTGTATGGTACCGCCCAGGAAATCTCCACGTCTTTCACCGGTGATAACTGCAGAATAGATTTGACCTGAGGTAACATTGGAAGCCGATGTCAAATCTATGTCAATGAATCTCTCATAATGACCAAGATCGAGATCGGTTTCAGCACCGTCTTCGGTTACGAAGACCTCGCCATGTTGATAGGGAGACATGGTGCCTGGATCGACATTAAGATAGGGATCCAGCTTCTGAATCGATACTGATATCCCGCGGCTTTTTAAAACCCTGCCGATCGAGGCGGCACAAATGCCTTTGCCTACGGAGCTAACCACGCCACCGGTTACAAATATATACTTACTCATCGTAATAATTTTTTATTATATTTACAGGTCATTTTTTGGGCTTATAAATAATGAAACGAAGGCAGAGCTAAAAAGTTGCTTTTCTAGCGCGATAGCTATGCAATTCCCCATAGTCTGTTTCAAGCATTTATTGTATATGCCGAAATATCCCGTTTAATTATTATGGGAAAAATCAAATGAAAAAACTTGCAAACTGTGGAAATGCAGTTTTTTTAATTATATGAACTTGCTCATATATTGTCAAGTCTTTATATCATGTGAAATTACTGTTAGGTGTATAGTAATAAAACTATTGCGTTTCCTGGGTGATTTTGGGATCTATCCAGACCGCATAATTCTGCTGGTAAGAACTTCCTTCCCCGTCTTCAACACTTAGAACAAACGATACTTTTTCACCTGCCAGATGGCTTAAGTCTACTTCGTAAAGGTCCAGTTTTTCGTCGTATGTGGCAAATATACCCTGGTCATAATCGGATGTACCGTTCTCATAGATGACTCCGAATGTAAACCAGACCCCGTCCGTATCGATTGCTCCTTTTTTAAATCCTACCTCCGCAGTGAATTTGGCTGATCTCGGTATAAGTACCGGCCTGGTCATCAGGGCTTTGCTTGCTCCTTCGGTATAGAAACCGGAAAAGATTCCATCTATCCAGCCACCGTTTACCTGTTCCGGATAAGTTGCCAGGGCAGGTGAGTGACCTCTGCCGTCTTCCATGGTTATACTTTCTTTAACAAAGGCTGATCCTGTCTTGTTGCCCTCCGGTACCGGCCAGTCAAGCACGCCGGAGTTGGTTGTCCAATAGGCCAGATGTGCTACATCCGTGAACGACAGGGTCATTTTATCGCCTATAATTACAGTATGGCAGTTGTTGTCCTCATTTTCTTCTACTACGGCATTCTCACTATCTGCGCAGACTCTTATGGAATGTTGTTGAAGCGGATCTTCGCTGGCCCAGTAACCCAGTTGCCCCATCGCACCATAGGCATGCTGTTCCGGGCTATAATTCCATTCATAGCGGCCGAACGATTCCGTTTTTTCTTCTCCCGGCTCCAGCGGCTCGGCATAGTCGTCTGCCTCTATTTTCTTTATATCATTAAGGTACATATATGTACGGGTGCCGGGCGATTTTTCGCCGCCCAGATTCTTTATTTTATAGTAAACCGTCTTGACCTGAATCCAGATATCGGTAATGACCAGGTCGGGTTTACTAGCTACTGCCTGTGTTACTTCGACAGTAACTTTAGCGGTAGAGTTGCCGGCATCGTTGCTGGCAGTTAGGGTGTATGTAGTTGTAGTTTCGGGTGATACCATAACGGTGCTTACCTGGTCGACTTTGCCGACGACCGGACTTATGGTAACCTCAGTTGCTCCGGATACATTCCAGTTCAGGTATACCTGTTTTCCCTGAGTCGTTGTGGCCGGATCGGCAGTAAACGAGTTTATCGACGGTGGGGATGTTTTGGTTGTTGACTGTGGGGTTGTTTGATCCGATGGTTTCTTTTCAACGACGGTAATACAACTGGCGGTTAAGCCGGCGATCAGAATGATTGAAAACATAAAAATAAACCAGTGCACTCTGTTTTTTTTCATATTAATGCTCTCTTAATAATATTGTAGTAGCTGTCGCTATTTTTATCAGTATAAATATGACTGGATATATTGTCAAGGTGATGTTAATTTAAATAAAAATGAGGGCGGCATTGCCGCCCTCATTTGTACTACTTAAGGCAGTGAGATTACACTCGGCGGGTCTTGAAGATGAGAACCAGAGTTACGATCACCAGGATTGCTCCAATGGCGATGATAACCCAGACCCACAGCGGGGTAACCGCTTCTGGAATTGGAGTCGGCTCCGGTGGTGGTGGCGGTTCAGCCTGTGTCATGAAGCTGAATACTGCACTCCACTCACTTGGCGCCGGTTCAACTGCCATAACGCGCCAGAAGTAGTTGGTATTGCATTTGACCTTACCATCGTACTGGTAAGCCGTAGCACCCTTAATGGTTGTCGATACCAGCGGGCTGCTCATGTCGTAGTTCTCGGAGAGCTTGAGCTTGTAGGCAGTAGTCTCCTTGAACGGTGACCATGATAAGCAGACTGGTGCGTCGCAAGGACTGCCCGCGCCATTGTCAGGTGCCAGCAACTGAGGTCCATAGTAAGGAGTGGTTACGCGGAAGCCAGCCTTAATGGTGAAGCTTCTTACAGCACTCCAGGGGCTCCGTACGTGGTCACCAGTGGCCTCGTCGCGAACACGGACTCTCCAGTAATAGGTATGGCCGCATTCGAGTGCCTGGCCGTAGGCTTGGAG
>CAZEAR010000083.1:0-9283 GCA_964510365.1 uncultured Dehalococcoidales bacterium
CCCTATCCCCTGCCTGCTGTAAGGCCATAATCTCAGCATGAGCAGAACCCGGAGGTTGAGTATAACCCGTCCCCACAACCACACCGTCTTTTACAATAACGGCTCCCACAGCCGGATTAGGACTGGTGTATCCCAGAGCCAGTTCCGCCAGGGATAAAGCGTGTTCCATATAATCCACGGTGCACTTTGACACTTATACCCTCGTTACTGCATTACCATAATATTTCACCTGTAAACGGTTAGCTTTAATAGGTTCCGCTTGCTTTGAGAAACGTACCAATTATAGAAATGTTAGCGGAAGTGGACGTATTTGTCCAATTTAGGTAGTGTGTCATTTTGAAAAATGGTGAATTTAAAATTTAGCATAAAGACAGTGTGATATAATGTTTACAAGTATACGATATAAATGCTCTGGTTTAGGTTATTGGAGTAGTAGAGATATAATGCCTCGTATTAAAGAGTCTATACTGAATTGTACAATATATCTTTACAGTACAAAGCAAGATGCCCAAAATGGAGACAGGACTGGGGGTAGCGGTTTTATAGTAGGAGTAGATTCCGAAAAATTTGAATGGGCTGCACACTTTTATGCCGTCACGAATAGTCATGTTATCAAAGAAGGGAAGTCCTCTGTAATTCGTGTTAATGCAACACAAGGTAAGCCTGAAACAATAGAAACTGATGAAAGAGATTGGTATCATCATCCAAATGGTGATGACCTAGCTATCATCCCGTTTCAACCCGATATTACGAAATACCGCTTATTACATGTACCATCTAGTATGTTTATTAGTAAACAAATAATGGACGATGAAAATTTAGGTGCTGGTGATGAAGTTTTTATGGTAGGACGGTTCATTGGTTATGATGGCAAACAAAAAAATGAACCGATTGTGAGATTTGGTAATCTTTCAATAACGACACCAGTCCCAATAGAACACCCACGTGGATATAACCAAGAGAGTTTTTTAGCTGAAATGCGTTCACTTTCTGGTTTTAGTGGTTCTCCTGTATTTATTCCACTTGAAATATCTCCGCTAAATATGCCTAGACCATCAAAGGCAGAATATTATGAATCTGAGAATGAGCTTAAATTACTAGGAATAGATTGGGGACATAGGGACTTACACGAAAAGGTACTGCAAAAAAATTATGATGAATATGGCAAAGTATCCTACGAAAAAGTAGAAGATAATTTGTGGTATATGGCAAATTCTGGTATCTCACATGTTGTTCCTGCTTGGAAATTAGGGGAATTATTGAATATAGAGAAATTGGTTGAAATGCGTAAAAAAGATGAAGAATATTTGGAAAAGAGATGTGCGGAACTCAGAGAACCAAAGGACACAGATGCATCGCTAGATGTTTTAAAGAAATGAACTTGCGAGATAATGGTAGAAACACGTTATATTAGGCTAATTTAACAATCTCCTCAATTGTCCAAATATGGTCAGTTAGTCCTGCTGCCATTGCAGGAGTTTTAGGATAAGGATTAGCTAGAGTTTTATGTGGGCGTGCAAAGTTGTAATGCATGAAATAAAGAGCTACGGCGTGTTTATGATTCTCTATCTTCTTTGAGAATGCATTGGTTAAGCGAGTGAATCGTCTCATGTTCATTCTCATTGTTAGATTCTGTCGTTCTACATAGCTTGTTGAAATCTGCTCTTTAGCGGGATTACCCTTAATAACCTGTTTCTCTGCCCCTATACACTCAGACGGGCTATATCGTTTTTCAGTTTCAGGGTCATGCCCATATATCTTGACCAACATAGCGTAATCAATATCATCGCCGAATACATCATCTACGGCGTCTAAATACTTTCTGTGACCGTCTGTGGTTAATTGAACTCTATTGGCTAATCTCTTTTTGAGATCGCTCATAAATTGGCAAGCATAATTCGCTGTTCTTAGGCCAACTAGGAATGAAGGAACTAACTTAGTATCAGCATCAATTGCTACATATGTCCAGACATCGCCAAAGCCAAACTTGCCCTTCTTATTTTCTGGTAGGTGATCTTGTTTGGCATAGCAGAATGACCAAATTTCATCACATTGTATTCTGTTAGATTTAATGTTTTTCATATTTTTATACTGATACATATAGCAAGCTTTACCTACTTCTCGAAGTAGTTTAACTACTGTATTGATAGCAGTATCAGTTATACGAGCGGTACTTCGTATCGAGTTACCTTCGCAGAGTGTTTTTATGACTAGTGCCTTGCGTTCTATACTTAGTTTGTTCATTTACCTATCTCCTATTTGACTATATTATACCAGACGCTTAGCATAATGTCAATAGGAAATAGGTCATTTGGGGAAATATTTAATAAAAAAGGGATAATTAGGATATGGACAAAAAAGAAAAGGAATTACGTGATTTAATTTTGTGGGTAAGTCTTGATATAGCCCAAATCTGGTCTACCAAAGGCAAAACAAAGAAAATCAAGATGTGCAATGCCAAGAAATCTACCAAGCATTATGCCAATTCCTTTGCTGCTATCTTGGCTCAATAGTTCAGGATGATCTTTTATAATTCGTTCTGCAATATCATCTAATTGCGGAGTTATAGTTTGTAGAATATGGATTAATTCTTCTAATGTTTTAGTTTCTGTTGGCATTAATTACCTCCAAGCTATTTGTTCCAGCGTGCTTTAGCTGCTTTTTGGGCAAGTTCTTTGCGTTGTTCGGGGGTTAATTGGCTACTTCTTTTCAAGCCACCCAATCTACCTAGAGCTTGAGCATGAGGGTTTTTGCCATTAACTAATTCTTTATCTGCGTAGTCTAATGTAGCGGGTTCATCTTCCTTTGTAGCTTCTTGAACTACTCGGAAAGCAGTAACAGCAAAATCTGAGTCACGTTTCTTTTTTCTAACCATAGTTTAAGTATATACTAACCGCTTAGCATTAGTCAATAGTTTAAAAATTCAAAATGATACACTACCCCAATTTATGACGTTCGGTAATGCGTTGAGTAACATGGAGCATTCAAAATGCCAATAAAAAGCCCGTCCTGTAAAGAACGGGCTCTGGAATCGGTAAACTTTATGCAATTACTGTATGGCATAAACCATGGCAACGTTGACCTTATATTCAAGCTCACCGGCACTTATTGCCGTCTCAGGGACCGGTGCCGCTGCCGCCTTGGCTTCATATACGTTCCTGACAATCGGCGGATTATATGCAATAGACTCAGAAATATAGATCGGTTTGCCCAGCGTGATTCCGGCCAGACTTGCTATCTGCCCGGCTTTCATCATGGCATCGGTTACAGCTTTATCACGTGCCTCCTTATATATTTCAGTCGGATCATCAACGGTAAAACTTATACTATTTATCCGCGTGGTATCGCCACCGGCTTTGACAACGTCATCGATGACACCGCCCGTTTGTTCTACTTTCCTGATTTTCGCAATTACGGTATTGTTTACGCGATAGCCGATAAGCTCCTCTTTGCTTCCCTGGTCCGGCACTTCAATCCATTTACGAACCGGATAGATATTGTACTGCTGCGTTTGAATATCCTTATCGGCTATGCCTTTCCCCTTCAAAACCTTCATAATTTTATCCATTGCCGCTGCCGCTTCGCTCTGGGCTTCGGCCACAGTCATCATCTGAGTTTCAACACCCAGGTTCAACACCGCTATATCAGGAGTTGCCATTACCTTACCTTCGCCGTTAACCCATAGTCCTGTATCCTGCTGGCTCAGAACTATACCGGCGCCCTGGCCTATCTCAGCCGCTTTGGCTATCGAAGGCAAAGAAGAAGCCGGATATTGTCCTGCTCCTGCAGCACCACCGCAGCCTGTGACCAGTAATACAGCGCCCAGCATTAAACCAAGTAATATTACCAATACTTTTTTCATTTAGTTACCTCCATATTGTTATATATTAGTTATACCCGTACCCACTATATAAAGCAAAATACGGTATAGTTTCCAAATACGAGTGATAAGTTTATAATCCTAAATGTAAAACGTAAAAAACACAGTCTGGGTTTAAGCCGGGCTAAATGGCATAAAAAAAGAGTTTGGAATATAATTGCTTTTAAACTTTAACTATTCCTGAGGGGAAATATGAGACAGCTTCGTGATATCGTCACCACAATCCTTATCGCGGTGGTCATCTTCGTGGCACTTCAACTAACCGTCGGCAGCTTTAAAGTATTCGGCCAGAGCATGATGCCTAACGTGGAGAATGGAGATTACATACTGGTCAATAAAATCAGTTATTTATTCCACGACCCGCATAGAGGCCAGGTTATCGTATTCCGCCATCCCAATAATCAGAAAATAGATCTAATTAAGCGAGTTATCGGTTTACCCGGCGATACCGTAGATATTAAAAACGGCAAGCTTTTCGTTAATAACATAGAACTCAAGGAAAACTATATAATGCAACCACCGGCTTATGAATATCATCAAAGTGCCATACCTGCCGACCACTATCTGGTGCTGGGAGACAACCGCAACAACAGCGCCGATTCCCACAATGGATGGACGGTACCACGTGATAATATTATCGGCGAAGCATGGTTGAACTACTGGCCGATATCGCACTGGGAGACAATAAAACAATACACTCCGAGTCCGGCGAGCAAATGAAATATTTCCGCGATATTATTATACTTGTATTACTGGCGCTCGCCATTTCACTTATCGCCAGGACAACTATCGAGACACGTGAAGTGTTTCACCAGTCTATGCTGCCCACAATCGAGCCTGGAGAGTACCTGATCGTAAGCAAAGCTGCCTACTTTTTTAAAGACCCCCAACGGGGCGACATAATCGTCTTGAAGCACCCCTACGACCCTAATGAACCTTTAATAAAACGTGTAATAGGACTCCCCGGCGATTTCATAGAGATCCGGGACCATAAAGTTTTTATAAACGGCAGCCCTCTTAACGAGCCTTATATTAGAGAGCCTGTTAACTATAAATATCCCTATCAGGAAATACCTGAGGACAACTACTTCGTGCTGGGCGATAACCGCAACATCAGCAACGATTCCCATAAAGGCTGGACCGTACCCAGGGAAAATATTATCGGTAAGGCATGGATTACTTACTGGCCGCCTTCTAAGTGGAAAATCATAAAAGATTACAATCCGCTTATAAGTATTCTTCCAGTCATAATAAAAATGCCGTTTCCGGTATAATATGGCGATGACAAACGAAACACTGCAAATATTTAAAGACGCCGGAGCCATGCTGGAAGGCCATTTCCTGCTGACTTCGGGACTGCATTCATCGGAATACTGGGAGAAGTTCCGCATTTTACAGTATCCCCATCATACCACCAGGTTATGCCGGCTTATCGCCGAACATTATAAAGACCGGAATATCCAGGTCGTTGCCGGGCCCACTACCGGCGGCATCATACTGGCTTTCGAAGTAGCCAGACAGATGGGTATCAGAAGCATCTACGCCGAGAAGGAACAAAATATAAGGACTTTCAGAAGAGGCCTGTCGCTGGAGCCGGGTGAGCGCGTCCTTATAGTCGATGACGTCCTGACAACCGGCGGCTCGGTAAAAGAGGTTATCGAGGCGGTAAATAAGCTCCGGGGCGATATAGTCGGAATCGGGGTACTGGTCGACAGGACTCCCAAAGACATCGACTTCGGCATTCCGCTTTTCAGTTGTTTGAAAGTGAATACAGTTACCTACGATCCTTCGGAATGTCCCCTGTGCAAATCGGGTATACCGCTGGTCAAACCGGGCAGCAGCCAGGCTCAATGAATACCCTTTTAGCTTGACAGCAGGTCTCAATAGAAACTAAAATAAACGCCGCGCCGAGGTAGCTCAGTCGGTAGAGCAGCGGACTGAAAATCCGCGTGTCCCCAGTTCGAATCTGGGCCTCGGCACCAGTAATTGTTAACAAAAACACCCCGCTTTGTTAACACACTTTTTCTTAATTCCGGAAGGCAGCTTCATCAGGTGCGAATTCTTGTTTCTTGATGGGGGATATTCCATCCCTATCTGATGAATAAACTGATACTTCACTCAAGCGAGTTCTAGGGGAAAGGTAAATTATCGAAATATCGGTATGCTATACCTTTCTTGTTAACCAGACAGACAAATGTTTCCGAGTCCTTCATTCCTTTTATATTAGCCAATACTTTCTGCAGAAAATGATTGAGCTCGTCAGTATTTTCAAAATGTGCTATTGCGAAAACATCAAATCTCCCGGTGGTGCTTGACAGCCATGTAATCTCGTCGCGCGTTTCCAGCTGTTGTAGAGCCACTGCTATGTCTTCATTGGCAACCTCAAGAGCAATAATGCAAAATAGCGGCAAATTAATTCTATCTAAACGGGTAAGAGCAACTATTTTAATCTCACCTTCTTTAATTAGTTTATTTATTCTACGCCTTATTGTAGCGGGACTTATATTTAGTTGTCTGGCAATCTCTTGGCTAGAATGCCGGGCATTTGCCTGAAGTATTTGAATTATTTGATCATCTATTTTATCTTTATTAATCATTTTAAGCATATATTATAGCAATATATGAAGCTTTTTAACAATATTAGTGGTATATATCTTGACATCTGCTCACTTATCATGCTAGCATATTTCTCTGTATATTTTTATAAACAATAGATCGATCAGGTATTATTAACCAAATTAAATTAGAAAAGTACACTATTGTCTCAGGTATATTGCCCTACAGGTCAAATTGTTTATCAATATTCATACTTGATCCCTTGATGCTCTAATGAAAATACGCCTTTATTAGTTCACCTAGCCTCGGACTTGTGCAAAACTGGCGAAATGTAAAATGGTTTGGAGAAGATCAAGCCAATATACTAGCGATCCAATCTCAGAAGGTAATCTAATAGGAATATTATTGTGCAACATGAACGGGGAGCTACCATGAAGCAGGACTATAAAGTCCAAGATTGCAATGTATTGGTTATTGGTGGAGGTATGGCTGGCCTCTCCGCTGCTATAAGGGCCAGAGATTTGACTGACAACGTTATCCTTGTCGACAAAGCAAAGGTAACCAGAAGCGGCGGTAGCGTTCACAGTCATGCCTACGGAACGCCGGCACCGGAAGGTGCCTTTGAGAGCCGAATGAAAGAAATGGTACAGCGCAGTGCATACCTGGGAGACCAGGACTGGTTTGAAATTCTGCTAAGAGAAACCGGCGAGCGCAACAATGAAATGGAAAAATGGGGAGTTATCTTTGAGAGGGACGAAAAAGGCAATCTCAAATATAGTGCCATAAGAGGACAAAGCCACGGATTTGTTATATTGGCCCGCGGTAAGCAGGTAATAGAAACCATAGCAAAAGAGGCGCTTAGAAGAGGCGTAAAATTCGTGGAGAGAGTTGCCATTATCGAACTTTTAACTTCAGATGGCAACCGACCCACCCTGGGACATGTTGTGGGAGCGGTGGGCATGCATACTAGAACGGGACAGTTCACAATATTCAGGGCCAAGGCGGTTGTAATCTCCACCGGTCTGGCCAGCGGTAAACTCCACCGTTTCGGCATGGACAACGTTACCGGGGATGGATACGCTATGGCCTTTCGAGCCGGGGCTGATATTACAGGTCTGGAGTTCAGCCCCCAGCCATTTGGAATCTGGAACAGGAAATTTAGCTTCAGCGGACCAGCTCAATTCCAACACGGTGGCAGCAAACTGATCAACAGGTTGGGAGAGGAATTCCTGTACAAATATGAGGGTGCATCCAGACAATTTATTGGCTTCGAGGGTCACTTCGATCACGGCGCTCTTTGCCGGGCTATAGCTGTGGAGAACATTAAGGGCCGGGGACCATGCTACTTCGACTGCAGAGCATGGAGCCAGGAAAAGATAAACAATATGCGAATAGTTCTCCCTTTAACAATGAGAGCTATCGATGAACCCGGAGTCGGGGTAGACCTGATGAAGCAGCCGATAGAGATCACGCCACTGGTCGGCAACTACGGCACCAGTTGCCAGACGGGAATAAGAATAAATACTCTTGGCGAGACTATAGTCGGAGGGCTATACGCGGCCGGTGCCGCCGCTCATTACGGCGGAGGGCCAAGTCCCCAGTCTTTGGGAGCAGTTGGTGGATACCGGGCCGGAGAAAATGCAGCCAAATGGGCTAAAGATATAGAATTCGCCGACGATATCTTTACTCAAGCCAATGAATGCATAGAAGCTGCATTATCCCCTTTACAAAGAAAAAAAGGGATAAGCCCTGAACATATATACTATTCGGTAAATAAGATAGTAACTCCCTGGGAGGCAAGCCTGTTCAAGCATGAGAAAAGGATAAAAAATGCGATAGAAGAGATAAGGCGAATAGCCAGAGAAGACCTGCCCAGAATAAAAGCCAATGATATCCATGAGCTGGAAAAAGCCACTGAAGCCAGAAATTTTGTTCTAATAATGGAGTTATACAATATAGCCGCTCTGGAAAGGAAAGAGAGCCGCATAGTCCATTACAGAGAGGATTACCCTTATACCGATGACCGATACTGGCGTAAGTGGGTCCTATTGAAGAGCGACGGAAAGGGAGGGGTTCAAGTAAATATTGAGCCGGTACCTCTGGGGTGCTCTGCCATCATACCGGATAGCCTGACTATAAAACCCGTTCCGGTCGCGTATAAGGTGGAAAGTCCTTAGGCTAAGTGGAGGAAAGTTATGACAATCAAGAAAATAACTGGAGACATATGTGAATCTTGCTCGTTGCGGACCGGCGTCGGTTGCCCCGTTATGGATAGCTGCCACACGGACGTTATCAGATTGGATGAAGACGGATACCCTTACATTGCCTATCCTGACGATTGTGACTGTTGCGTTCTCTGTCAGCTCGACTGCCCTAACGGAGCTATTGAGGTATCTGCCCAGGCACCGTTTCCACTGCTTCCCAAATATTGAATCTGAAGGCATCAAAAAAAGTTGTTGGCCTTATTATAAAAGGTCCGCATGGTAAAACCAGACAGCTTAAATATTCTATAGAAAGGAGGCGGATTATGGGTTAACTGACAGCTAATTCATACAATACTAATAAGGATATGGAGGTATTTAATAATGAAAGGGATAAAATTATCATTAATGTTAGTCGGCATTTGCTTGGTTATGATATTAACGGGAATACTGGGTTGTGCTCAACCAACGCCAGCACCAACACCGGCACCGGCACCATCGCCGGCACCAGCACCAGCACCGGCCTGGAAACCACCGGAGATGATAATTGTTGCCGCTCCTTCGTCAACATCAAGCGGTTCTATCGCCGGTACTGCACTGATAACTACTGTCACCGAAAAAACCGGCGTAGAGCTCAGGTTGCTGC
>CAZEAR010000084.1:0-7072 GCA_964510365.1 uncultured Dehalococcoidales bacterium
ACCCAGGGGGCCTATGAGGCTGCACTTAAGTTTGCTAAAGAAAGGATTTTACACGGCAATCCGATAGCAAATCTACAAGCAATACAGTTTATGCTGGCTGATATGAACACTGAGATAGAAGCAGCCAGATGGCTGTGTTATCATGCAGCATGGCTTCTAGATCAAGGTAAAAATCCACGTGAAGTAGCTGTAGAGATAGCCAGAGCCAAACTGTATTCGGTGGATATGGGTATTAGAAATTGTACTAAAGCTGTTCAGATTATGGGAGCCTATGGGCTTTCTCAGGAATACCATGTCGAAAGACGCCTAAGAGATGTGATGGAAATGCTTGTTGCAGCTGGTACTCAAGAAATAATGAGAGCTAGTATAGGCGGCGCCATTATTCGATAAATATTAATTAATTAAAATGTTAAAACAATACGCATATGGATATTATAGTATGTATCAAGCAGGTGCCTGACCCAAATCACTTCTCAGATATTTCAATCAATCCTAAGACAGGGACTATTCGGAGAGAAGGAATCCCGGCCATAATTAATCCTAACGATAGAAATGCTATTGAAGCCAGCCTTCAAATAAAAGAGAGATTTGGCGGTACCATAACCATTATTACCATGTGTCCTCCTGAGGCAAAAGATGTCCTTTAGGAAGCATTAGCTATGGGCGCTGACAAGGCCATTCACCTATGTGATAGAGCCTTTGCTGGTGCTGATACATTAGCAACCTCTTATATAATATCCTCAGCTATCAAGCGTTTCTGTAATTTTGATCTGATTTTGTGTGGAAATGAAACTATAGATTCCGGAACATCACAGGTAGGACCTCAGTTAGCCGAATTCCTGGATATTCCTCATGTATCCAACGTGAAAAATATCGATTTTACTAACGAAAAAGAGTTAGTAGCCGATCGTTCCTTAGATCAAGGAATTATGACAGTAAGAGTGTATCTGCCGGCATTACTTACAGTTAATAGGGAGATTAATGAACCAAGGATTCCCACGGTTGCCAATATACTAGAGGTAGCAAATAAGCAGATTACTATGTTCGGGCTTGGTGATATAAAAGTCGCACCTGAAAAAGTTGGGCTGGCCGGTTCTCCAACGAGGGTGGCAAGTTTGCTTCATTCTGAAAAAAAGCGAACTTGTACAATCTTTGAGGGTAAACCTGAAGAGGCAGTTAAGGAAGCCATAACCAAACTAAAGCAATCACACATACTGTGACATTTAAAGGTTAATTAGATGAAAGCAAACAATAGTGTATGGGTTTTAGCTGAACCAAAAGGTGAGCATATCAATAAAGTTAGTCTAGAGCTGTTAGGCAAGGCATATGAACTTGCTAAGAAACTTGAGACTGGAGTTGCTGCAGTAATAATTGGCAATGATATTGAGCAGTTTTCATCTAATTTATCAGAATTTGGAGTTGAAACCATTTACTTAATTGAACATCCAGACCTGAGATACTATGAGAGCGAAGCCTATGCTAGCTTATTAGTTAATCTACTCCAGAATAATACACCTGAGATTCTTCTTATAGGAGCTACGGATTTAGGGAAGGATTTGGCACCTCGTGTAGCTGCGAAACTTTCCACAGGACTTACAGCCCACTGCATTGACCTGAAACTTGAGAAATATGAAGACATCCTTTGCCTTCACCAGATCGTGCCTGGATGGGGAGGACAAATTATGGTTGATATGGTCTGTCCACAGCGAAGACCTCAAATGGCGACTGTTAATACAGGAGTATTTGATTTAGTACCGGTCAAACGTGGCCATATATTATCCAAGATTAACAAAATACCTGTAGAGATCAAAAATAACTATTTCAGGGCAAAGACAACTAAAGTACTTGAGACTAAATCTGTTAGCACACCCATAGAGGAGGCAGAAACTGTTGTTGCTGTTGGCTGGGGAGTACAAGTGGCTGGAGTATTCAAGCTAGTTGAGGAATTAACTGAAATACTAGGCGCTACTCTGGGTGGTACAAGACCGATGGTCGATAATGGTTTTATAACTGAAGATAGAATGATAGGACAAAGTGGTAAAACAGTAAGCCCTAACCTATTTATTAGCTTAGGAGCCTCTGGAGCAATGCATTTTACCACTGGATTTACGAAATCGCGCTTTATTCTGGCTGTCGATCAAAAACCAGAGGCCCAAATTTTCCAGGTAGCCGATATCGGCATTATTGGAGATCTAAGCGAAATAGTGCCATGTTTAATCAATGAGCTTGTTGAAAAGCAATAATATAGCATTTAGAAATCATTATATGATTATTAGTTCTTATAACTTTAGTAGTATTTATTAGACCATTAACAGTATAAATAACCGTTGGAGAAATTTTATATCCAAATATAATAAATATGGATGTCGCCTAAGTATTTAATGTCTGCCTACATATTGTCTAAGTTTATTAAGCGCAAGGAGATATGCGAATGAACTGGGAAATAAAGAAATATCCGATGTACTACGGTGGTATAAAGCAAACTTACCCTAATATTAAGCCGGGAGATCCTTTCTTCTCAAAATCGGCAGTAGTGGGAAACATTATTTTTTTATCTGGTTCAGCTGGTCGGACTTTAGAAACAGGAGAAGTACCATCCAATGATTTTGATGATCAAATGATAGTTTCTCTTGATAAGATCAAGCTTTCACTAGAGGAAATAGGTAGTTCTTTAGATAACCTAATTAGAATACTTGTACTGTTAAAGGAAAAACATTATTACCCAAAAATGTGGGAGGCTCTGTCAGCCTATTTCCAGAAATATGCTCCAATTCTGTTAGAGGAGCCACCAGCGATTACCGTTATACAGGTTGATTCTCTGGCTAAGCAACACTATTTAATCGAGATAGATGCAACCGCAGTTGTTTCAATGAATGACCCCTATTGTAGAATCAAGAAATATCCATTATATATAAACGGGAAAAAACAAACCTATTCCAATACTACTCCAGGAACGCCATTCCTTTCCGAATCAGTTGCAGTTGGGAACTTACTCTTTCTCTCCGGAATAAGCGGTGAAGAATTAGACTCCCCAGAAGTACCATCAGCTATGCTTGAGGACCAACTTCTAACATTACACAGCAAAGTAAGAACCGCTATGGAAAAGACTGGTGGATCCATGAGTAATATTATTAAAACATTTCATTTTCTTACTAAAATGGACAATCATAAAGGCGAAATTAAAGATACACAGGCGGGATATACTCCCTCAACCGCTCGACTATGGAAGTCCGAGTTGGAGTATTTTGAAAAATATGCTCCTTTTTTATTGGATGAGCCACCGGCCAGCACTTTTATGCAGGTACCCTCTGTAAATAATGGTGAATGCATAACAGCCATCGATGTTATCGGTGTTCTTTCAAGAGATATGCTTGGCTGGGAGACAAAACACTATCCACTGTATTATGGCATGAGAGGGTTCCCCCGACATCTCGGAGATATAAAGAAATATTATGCAAACTCTGTCGCAGTGGGCAATCTACTTTTTATCTCAGGTAAAGCCGCTGAATCTCCGTATACTGATAGAATCGAGTCGGATTCATTTGAAGATCAAATGATTACCGCCCTTGACAAACTCAGGATGTCTATGGAAGAAGCAGGTAGTTCCTTAAATAATATCGTTAAGACGCACATGCTTCTGAGAAATCTTGAAGACTATTCACAGATGAGGAAAATTGAACTAGAGTATTATCAGAAATATGCTCCACTTCTTGTAGATGAGCCACCAGCTAGTACTTGCATTAAACCAATATCTTTAGCAACACCAAAATTTTTAATAGAAATAGATGCGATTGGATTTATTCCCATAAGATGAGACTGATTCCTCATGATATGATTTCAATCTGCTAACCTATTACAACGGGTATACTCTGATAACTTTTTTAGATATGCTTGTAAACAATAATCTTTAGAGTACGTCTATGCCCAGTAGAAATAAGGATGAATGGAGCAAAAAAACTCTGGCTCCGGCATTAAATAAATTCCCGGAACGTCAGCTAGAATTTGAGACCACCTCCGGAATTCCGCTATCGACAGTCTATTCTCATGAGGATGTCCCGACACTGGATTATGCTGCGTCTCTTGGCTATCCCGGGGAATACCCTTTCACCCAAGGCATTCAACCGACTATGTACTTGGGCAGCTCGAAAATGGCACAGGATAAAATGGCATCTCTTGCCGATGCCGATGCTATAGTTATAACCAGGCCTGCATATATCGGAATAAATGTAAAAAAATCTCGGGAAACTAGCTGAGGTTATATACAACAAAGCTTTAAATTTTTTCTGATTTTCTTCTAATATTATCTTGTAATTGGCTTGGGAGTTGACACCCTGTTACGAAAAATTGTAGCAAAGTTTTGAAGCTAACTGATAGCGAAAACGGTAAAATTCGTTACCAGACTTCGTAAACCGCCGGTCAAGAGTTCGAATCTCTTCGCTGGCTCCACAGCTTTAAAAACACTAAAAATGGGGGTTTTTAAAGTAGGTTTGATCTGGCTCTATAAACTTTCAACTTAGTCTCCAGGAAAACTCCCTATTTAAATCCATACTTTCCCCAATTACTTTCTAATTCCTGTATCTCTTTAGGAGTAGGTCTAACTACGGGTGGAAAATCATATCCTTTGAATTCTCGGGTAGCATCTATGCCTATCCTGGAAGTCTGTGTTTTAGGATATTCACGTACATCGGGATGTATAGATGGGTCAAGGATAACACCTCTTGTCCTATCATCAGTAATTACAATATCCCTATGAGGTTGTACTCTGGTGGCGAGAGCCCATTCTACTTGTTCTCTATCAAATATATTAATATCGTCATCCACGACAATAACCCATTTGCCATAGCCGCTCCCACGACAAGTTCCCCAAACAGTATCAATAACTTGTCTGGCATTACCCAAATAATATTGCCTGTCCATGGATACTACTATCATGTGGCAGACACCACCTGCTTCAGATGAATAAACTTCTTTCACACCTGGAACACCGGATTGTATAAGCATTCGTCGTACACTCGCTGAGTGTGCTGCCATTTTCAAAGTTGAATCTTCGTTTGGCGGTACAGGCACTCCGGGTGACGTGCCTTGAAATATTGGCTTATTCCTATACGTAACGGCGGTTATATTTATGGTAGGTCTCTTTGTGGATCCTGTAACCGTATATCCAAAAAATTCACCAAATGGTCCTTCCTCGGTCCAGGTACTCTCATCGGGATATATTTGACCTTCCAGTACTATTTCCGCATCAGCGGGCACCTGTAAATCTATAGACTCACATTCAACCAAATTAATTCGTTCTCCTGCTAAAGCACCGGCAATGCCTACTTCATCAACCCCATAATTAGCCTGTATACCAGCTGCCATGAGCACAGCCGGAGGAGCGCCGATAACTGTAGCTACCGGCATAGGTTTTTTTAGAGCACGGTATTTTTGAAGATGTATTGCCGTATCCTGTAAAGCTAACAATCCTATTTTGTCCTTTTCAAGAAGTTGTTCCCGAACAATAGCCATATTTCTTATTCCAGTATCTGGATCTTTGGTTATAACGACGCCTAGAGTACCTATATACCTTCCTCCATCTAAGTGATGCCACTTCGGGACTGGAAACTTAAACAAATTTATATCTTTACCCTTCTCAATATTTTCTTTACAGGGGCCTGTTTGTGAATATATTGGCTCTATAGTTTCTTCCATAGCATGATATACTCTCTCTATCACAGTTCTTACATCAGGATTGACTTGAATTGCCATAGCATATCTTTTCAAGCCAGCCAAAGCACCTGATAAAATAGGAATATTACTATCCTTAACATTTTCGAAGAGAATTGCTGGCCCCCTCGATTGATATACCTTCCACATAATATTCCCTATCTCTAAGTTCCAGTCTACTTTGTTTTTAATACGGTGAAGTTCACCCTCTTTTTCTAAAATAGAGATGAATTGTCTTAAATCTAGATAAGCCATTATTTGCCTCCTGTAAAGCCGTTCAGGAACCTGGTTTAATAAGAATTAGCCGATCTCTTAAACAAGTTTTCCTAATAATTTTGTAATCTTAAATCTAATATATCCCGGTGAACATTCACTAGTGCTAAGTTGACCAGGTATGTACTCATGCATATTTATTACGGCCCTTTGAATGATATTTATTTTTTAACTTTTTTGAGGGCTGTTAGTATTTTCTCCGGTGTAATTGGTAAGTCCATTATCCTGATACCTATAGCATTATATATTGCATTAGCTATTGCCGGTGCCGTTGGGGTCATTAATCCCTCGCCGATTCCTTTTGCTCCGAAAGGTCCGTGCATATTAGGAGCGGATATTATTGCAGATTTAAAGTTATCACCGTCCGGAATTTCCGCAGCGCTCGGCATTTTGTATTCATTAAAGTTAGTAGTAACTACCTTGCCATTATCCAGTACAATTTCCTCAAAAAGTGTGCTGCCAATCCCCATCGCGGCCCCTCCTTCTATCTGCCCTTCACACAACTTTGGATTGATTGGTTGCCCTGCATCAGCAGCGCCATAAAACTGTAATATTTTTACTACGCCTGTTTCTATATCAACTGCTACCTCCACTGCTTGAGCCGTGTAACAGTATGAAGCAGTCAACTTTTCCCCCTGACCGGTCTCTGGATTTTCTGAAGAAACATTATTGAATAAAAAGGTGCCCCTGCCTAAAATAACTGCTCCTTCTGCAAGACATCTTGACATGGCTTCACGTTGGCCCCCCTTCGCCTCTGACAAAAATAAATCACAAAATTCAATCGCTGTGTCAGGTTCTCCCTTCCTATAAACTTTACCATGACCGATTTCGAGATCTTTGGAAGATAAACCCAACCTGGGCGCCGCTAACTCAAATAGTTGTCGTTTCGCATCTTGGCATGCCAGACGTACTGCATTGCCAGCAAATAAGGTAGTTCGGCTCGATATAGCTCCATGATCAAAAGGAACAGCTGATGTATCTCCCCACACTACTTTTATTTGTTCGATCGGCATATTGAATTCCTCGGCAGCAATTTGTGCTAGTACTGTATTCGAACCTTGACCAATTTCGTCTGAGCCATGATGCACGTCAA
>CAZEAR010000084.1:7082-9262 GCA_964510365.1 uncultured Dehalococcoidales bacterium
CAACTGTACCGTCTCCAGATACCTTTACTATTGCAGTAGAAACAGTATCTATCCTAGTATATTTATTGCCCAGAGCAATTCCCTTACCTTTTCTAATGATACCGGTAGTTGTGTCTTGAGATTTATTCCACTCTATTAATTCTGCTACCTTTTCCAAACATTCAATGGCTCCTATGCTATGTGTCATCTCTCCCCTGACATTTACCTCCCCCTCATTTACTAAATTCTTCTTTCTGAGTTCTATTGGATCAATCCCCAGTTTATCGGCAATGATGTCCATCTGTTGTTCCATAGCCCAAAATGGTTGTGAGTTTCCAAATCCACGGAATGCGCCGCATGTAGGTGTGTTAGTATAAACTCCGTAAGCATCCCATTTAAGATTTGGTATCCTGTATTGAGAAACGCCGAAAGAACCATTCCTAAGGAGCAGCGGTGTTTGTTCAGAGTAAGCTCCTCCATTTCCAATTATTTTTACTTCTTTGGCCAATAGCGTACCATCCTTTTTGACGCCGTCTTTGATATAAATTACTTCAGGCATTCTATTAGGGTCACGAATAAATGTCTCCTCTCTACTAAATGCTACCCTGACCGGTTTGCCTGTCTTGATCGCTAGCAAAACTGCAAATAGGTCTGCTCGTGCTATAAGTCCAAAAGCTCCGCCGGTATAGTGCGCTTTTACCCTTACCTTACTCGGAGGGAGCTTGAAAATATTGCATATTATTTGTTGGTTGGTATAGATTTGCTTTACTGATGTATAAACAATTAACGTCCCATCATTTTCCACATAGGCAATGGCATTTGCAGGCTCAAGCTGACCGTGAGCTATTCTTGCAGTTGAGTATTTATTCTCAATTATTAAGTCGGCCTCTTGAAACCCAAGCTCAATATTACCTTTACGAATTTTATGATGCGTATGAACATTAGGACCAGGTAAGTCCTGACCGAAGTAAGGGTATATAGGTCTTTTATAGTCTGCAAGATCGGGGTGAATAATAACTTGGCAATCACTTCCCATAGCTTCTTCAGCATCAAAGACCGCTGGCAGATCCTGATATTCAACTTTAATTAAACTTAATGCTTCTTCAGCAGATTGAATGTTATCTGCAGCTACTAAAGCAACGGCATCACCCACAAAACGAACCTTTGTACGGGCAAGGATATGCTGATCGTGAATACACTGCCCTGTTCGAACGTCATGTACATCTTTACCGGTTAAAACTGCCCTTACTCCGGATACCTGCTCTGCTTTGGAAGTTTCAATTCTGAGGATCTTGGCATGAGGGTATGGACTATATAGTACTTTGCCGTGGAGCATACCAGCCAGGTTAAATTCAACTTCGCTGGTGTACTTTGCTTTCCCGGTAACCTTATCCAATGCATCTAATCTATTTACACTTTTCCCTACTACCGAAAACTCCCTTTCCATCTCATTTACTTCCTTTCCGTAGCATCTCCGCAGCAGTGAGGACAGCATCAACTATCTTAACATACCCAGTGCATCGGCAAAGATTTCCTGCAAGAGCCTTTTTTATCTCTTCCCTGGTAGGATTAATGTTCTCGTCTAATAATGCTTTTGCTGTGAGAATCATTCCAGGAGTACAATACCCGCATTGTAAAGCACCACAGTCTATGAACGCTTGCTGAATTGGATGCAACCTATTACCTTCAGCTAATCCTTCTATGGTAAGAATCGGCTTTTCTTCTACAGTAATAGCTAATGTTGAGCACGATAGTACAGGTTTACCATCGACCAAAACAGTGCAGGCACCACATTCACCCACGCCACAACTAAACTTCGTTCCTGTAAGGTGCAACTGATCTCGTAATACTTCAACCAGGGTGGTATTATTCCCTATAAGTGTTACATATGCCCTTCCATTTACTATGAAATTAGATATTTTTCTTTCCATTGGATGTCCTTTTTCCATGAGCTGTCCTATCTAATGCTGTCAATATTGCTCGTTTAACTAATATCCTCGCCATTTCCGCTCTATATTCTATTGTTGAACGTATATCAGTTATAGGTCTTATCTCTTTAGACACAATATCAGCCGCAGTTTCTATTGTTTTTGGTTCAAGTTTAATTTCCTTCAGGATGTTCTCCGCTTTCTCGGATCTGATCGGAACTGGCGCTACTGCGCCAAGCGCTATCTTGGCATCTTTACAAGTATCTCCTGACA
>CAZEAR010000085.1:0-8737 GCA_964510365.1 uncultured Dehalococcoidales bacterium
AGTTGCCTTTGTCCATCTTTGTTGCTAGCATATAATTATGAAAATCGGCGCATTCAAGATCGACGAACCGGTACCGGACCTTAACAGGCCGCATACCTTCGCTATTTTACGACCGTGGATCAATGTAGGGAATGCTGGCAGCCTTGCCCTCAATACATTGGAGCATAAATTCAAAGCACAACCGCTGGGAAGGTTGATAAGGCCGGGGAATTTCATCGATTTCACCAGATATCGTCCTGTTATTCGTATGGCAGACGGTGAACGAAGTATCGCCATACCAAATAGCTTTATCGATTATGCAAAACAACCGGAAGGAAACGATTTCCTGTTCATTCATCTTCTCGAGCCGCATATGTTTGGTGAGATTTATGTGGAATCGGTGCTTAAGGTTCTAAAGACGTTTCACGTTGAAAGATATTGTCTGATCGGTAGTATGCATGATGTAGTACCGCACACAAAGCCGCTCATCGTCAGTGGAACAGCTACCGGCAAGCTAGAAAAACAACTATTCGGTTTAGGGGTAAGTCCCAGTCATTACGAAGGTCCCGGTACGATAGCTACTCTTATATCACAGAAGGCGTCGGAATTTAACGTTGAGACTATGAGTCTGATAGTTCATCTACCTCAATATGCCCAACTGGAGGAAGATCACAAAGGTCAACTGAGTTTACTGGAAATATTGTGTTCTCTATATGATTTTCGAATCGATCTCGAGCCGATAAAGAGCGCTGCTGAGAAACAGTACGAAAATCTTACCAAAGAAATGTACAAAGAAGCCCAGTTCGAGCAAGCCATCATGCATCTAGAGGAACTCTATGAAGCCAGAACGGACAGGGCTAAAAACAAAACAACCGACCTTCCTCCCGATATTGAGAAGTTTCTCCATGAAATAGATAATGGTTTTCGGCAAAATTAAACCGGGTAAAAGATTTAATAACAGCCGTTATGCTAATATATTGACTATTTCGGGAAACATCCAGACGGGAATGCCCCAATGATTAAAATAAAGGAGTAGAACTATTGCATATCGTGCGTTTTTCAGCCCACAATAAAATTAAATATGGGATCTCCGAGGAAAATTCAGTCTATGGCATTAAGGGCAGCCCTTTTTCAGTACGGTCGAATCGGACCAAATCCTTTAACCTGGATGGCAGCAAATATAATTTAAACGAGGTTACCTTACTCGCACCTTGTTTGCCTTCCAAGATCGTCTGTCTCGGTCTCAATTATAGAAGCCACGCCGAAGAATTTAATTTGCAGATACCGGAGGTACCCCTTATTTTCATGAAACCGTCCACTGCGGTAATAGGCCCGAACGCTGATATTGTACTCCCTCGTTCATCCAAGCGTGTGGACTATGAAGGTGAACTTGGTATCGTTATCGGTAAAAAAGCTAAAGACGTGAAGGAAAACGAAGTCAATAAGTATATATTTGGCTATACCTGTTTTAATGATGTGTCAGAACGCCATAACCAGAAAGAGGATGGACAATGGACCAGAGCAAAAGGATATGATACATTTGCCCCCATGGGACCCGGCATCGAAACGGAGATCACCCCGGATGATGCCAAGATAGAAACATACCTTAACGGCCAGCTGCGTCAATCGGCAAGCACCAGTGATTTAATATTTGGTATATCTAAAATCGTCAGCTTTATTTCAGAGATTATGACTTTGTTGCCGGGCGATGTCATTGCCACCGGTACACCTTCAGGAATCGGCCGCATGAATCCCGGCGATGTGGTAGAAATCAAAATAGAGAAAATCGGCACTTTACGAAACCACGTAGTATTACAGGATTAATAGATTTGTGTTTGGTCATCCTGCATAATGTCTCATAAATAAGTTCGGTAGACCGATTTATTCTGGCTGATTAAATCACCGGAATTTTTCCTTTCCGCTTTAGAGGATGTATAATTTGAAACATTAATATTCGCGTTAACTTATGAAATATATATTATTAGTTATTCTAATTGTTTGCATTATTATTTCCGCATTACTCAGCGGTATTTCCTGTAGTCCCACGTCTGCCGATACTCCCGCGTACACTAATGAACAAGTATTGGAAATTGCCAAAAACATTAGCCCTGACTGCAGATCACAAATAGTGAGCGACGGCGGTTCCGGCTGATGTAAATCCGGTCCTCAGTATGAGGAATCTCAGCCGGTCTTTACGGCAGAATATATCGGTCATGGAACATGGAACGTTGACAAGATATGCTCTATAAATCCGGTTTGGGATCGCAAATGGGTTTTCTATGAAAATACCGGAGAACTAGTAATAAGAGCAAACTGACATATTGTTAATAGAATATCCTGACCGCTATCAGTTATTTATTGGTTCTTTCATATCATCCGATTTTATTCATTGACAGGAACGCTCTTTAAATTACTGTTAAAGTTCCGACTATTACATTTTCTCAGATTTTCATTTATGATTAATATCATATATATTAATTATGAACCGGTAAATATCTAAAGATTTAATAGTACATATAGTATAATTAAATAAATAGTTATTGACTTTAACAGTTAACATTGCTATCTTTGATGCGGTAAGAAATGTCGAAGAGCGAAATGAATGTGATTACCAGAGGGCATACTTCTGGGGGAGCTGCGAGAGAAGTAGTCAACACAATCAAAGACTGCTATAAGCGATTTGGCTCGAGATCACCATATAAAGTCGACATTCTTATAGCTGAAACGCAATCGATAATGCAGGATTTCCTGAAAGAGGAAAAATTCAGATTCGGCATTACCAACACCGATGAAGAATACGCTTTCTGTTCACATGATGCCCTGCGAGGATATCCCCGGATAACGGTATCGCTGGAAGGATTAGCCGCATTAAGTAAACTGGCCAGATTAGGGGCACTTAGACATGAAGCAGCCCATAGTGTTCTCCATTGCTCATTGGAATTTCGTATCTTTCGAATCCCGGAAGATTCCCGCCAGATAGCTTTAATCAAGGGGATAGAATTGCCGGTTCTCGAGCAATTTATTTATATCCTGGCTGCTGCTGTAATGGATTACGAAGCCAGTTCCTTACTGGTTGAACATGATTATATTGATTGCCAGGCTGCCTATGCACTGGAATGGATACAACCGCCAAAACAAGATAAATCGGCATTACAATCTGCTAAATTGGAGAGACAGGCTAAATTCATATTCAAAACATCTTTACTCCGGCCTATGCTTCTCACACACCCTTTGCTTACGCTTCCCAAGAATAAGAAGATCTCGCTGGAAAGACAAATCCTTCTGGGCAGAAAAATCGAGGAACTCGTTGAGCTTGTGGACAGCTCTGAACAAAGCAGGTTATTGCAGGTATCCAATCTAATAGCTGATAATCTTAACTCAGATACGCATAACAACGTCGATGCCGCTATACCCCAGGCTATGACCCTGGCATAGGCATACTATCCTCATTATTGAGCCGGTCATAACAATTTTCTTTTCCCCAAATTTTACTCTATAATTTGGTTATAGTCATAGCTAAAAATATTGCCGGTTATGCAGGATACGGAACCTCAAATGGTATTCACAGATAACCAGGGATATGGCAGGTAGCGAGTCGATATGGAAATTGACGAAAGAATTCAATATGCAGTTGATAATACGGAGGTAATCAAACCCCCTAAGCAGCACCTGGCTACCTTTGGTACTACCAATATATATTATTACTTAATTACCGAGTTAATGGACAGCGCAAATGTAATTCGGGAAGGAAGAGTTATTGCTGCAAAACCTAAAATTGTTACACCCTCATATCTCATCAATCTGGAAGGATTTAGCAGTCAAGCTAAAAGGTTCATAGAATTAATGGCTGAAAAGTATCCCCATGAGTCAGGAATCTATTACACTTATAAGAACGAGCCAAAAGAAATGAACATAGCTTCTGAATCTATGCAGGATATAATTAAGAAAATCACCCTGAAGATCGAAAAACATGGAGACCCATTGACGGCTATAGTTAAAGGCGTCGAAGATATGTGGGACATCTCTTTATTGAAATTTACTTTTGAATTAACTAAAACGTCGGTTCAAAATAACATAGCCGAATTTGAAAGAAAAGGACTTTTACAAATAGATAGTAACGGTATCCCGGCAGACGCCCATAAAAATATAGAAGAATTATTCGAAAAGACACGAAAGGACTTGTCACTGGCGCCCTTACTGGTCTCGGAACTGAAGAGATGGGGATTATTCCACGAATATCAGGATAGATTCCTTAGCATGTTTAAATAATAGTTTATTCCTGTTCGATATCACCGAATTATCATAGTTTTATACCTAAAATCGTATCGCAGTATACCTCTCATATCATCGATTTCCAGCTATTATTGGTATAAAAATTACTGATACCTATTGACAAAGTTGCGTCAAATAGTACTATAATAGTATTTTGGTAATAATTTTTTATTAGTAGTGAATACAAAATAGTGTAATTGGTGGTATATGAATAACAGGCGGTCCAATATACAGATAATGCGCGATATGCTCAAAGTTGGCGAAAACGGTGCCGGCAAAACCGAGATAATGTACAGCGCCAATATGAGCTATACTCAGATACAGAAATATCTCAGTTTTCTTATCAGCCATGGATTCATTGATAAAGTAGAAGTAGGGAATCCCGTCGTTAGATATACGGTAACCGAACGAGGACATAGCCTGTTACGAAGTATCGATACTGTACTGGAAGTACTTGACCTGGAGGATACGGCGGGTTTATAGAATAAGCTCTCAACAACCCCGTTGACAGCAAGTTCTAAACAGCCTGTTTAGTACCATAAAATAATTAGATTGGAGTCGCCTATGTCAGAAAAGAGAATGTTGATAGTGGATGCCGATGTAGTAAAAAGAATAGATGAAAATCGAGGTGATATGAATATATCGGATTTCATCAGCTACCTCATTGAAAGTCAACTCAAATCAGAAGTTACTGTAAACGACGGCAACCACGTAACTAAAGAAGAGTTCCAGCAGTTCGAGCAAGGCATAAGGGAACTTCTGCGTAATTTCCTTGAATTTTTCCTTAGCTACGGACTAGAGCTGGGCAAACAGACAACAGATAAAGAACTGGACAAACTTGGCGAGAAATTACAATCACTCGGTTTTGGTAAAATAACTACCAAAGCTTAGTACTTTGTATATCAATCTTGATTAATTTGCTCCTCTTTCAACCTCAATATCCTCATTTAATAGAACTATCTTCTAGAACATAATCACTTCCCATTTTAGACAAAGCATGCCATATTATACTTCGGACGCTTAAAATGCCGAGGAGGTGTCGTTTTGTCTATAACTAAAGAATTACTGAGACAGGGTAGGCACGGTGAGCTATGGCAAATATGTTGCGGCTTTCTCGATCTTTCCTTAGATCAGTTCATGAGCATTCAAGAGCAATTATTACTCGAACAAATAGAATTATTAAAAAGATGCAAGCTAGGTAGAAAAGTTATGCAGGGGGCTATGCCCGAAACAATCGAAGAATTCAGGGCACAGGTTCCTCTCACGTCATACGCAGACTATTGCCCCGAACTTCTGGAAAAACAGGAGGAAATATTACCGGTAAAGCCCGACCGATGGATTCAAACTTCGGGCAGGTCCGGTGAATATCCCTGTAAATGGATACCTGTCACCAGGAGGTTCTGGGATGAAGCCGGACTGAATTTCGGTGCCGTTGCTATTTTAGGAACTTGCCATCAAAGGGGTGAAATAGTTTTTAAAGAGGGCTTTACACTACTACATGCTATGGCCCATCCACCTTACCTGACCGGCAATGTTGCCGCTAAATTGAAGGAGGATTTGGGATTTAAATTCCTGCCACCCATTTCTGAATCAACAGATATACCGTTTGAAGATCGAGTAGATAAGGGTTTCAATATGGCAATGTCTAACGGCATGGATGGTTTTTTCGGGCTGGCCGGTGTTTTAGTAGCAATAGGTGAAAAATTCAGGCAGGGCTCAGGCAGTACGAGGATAACCAAATTGCTATTACACCCCAAAAAGCTGCTAAGACTGGCTAGAGGTAAAATAAAAAGTAGACGTGCCGGACGCCCTATGCTACCTAAAGACCTGTGGTCATTAAAAGTAATAGCTTCTATGGGAACGGACAGCGCTATATACAAAGAAAAAATAAAAGACTTATGGGGAAGATCTCCTCTAGATGTATACGGCAACACCGAAACAACTATAATAGCAACACAAACATGGGATTATAATTATATGACCTTTTTCCCGAACCTTAACTTTCTTGAGTTCATACCGGAAAATGAGCATTTTAAATCGCAACTTGATCCCAGCTATCAGCCAAAAACCGTTTTATTAAACGAAGTTAAAGCCGGTGAGAACTATGAACTGGTAATTACAAACTTTCACGGCGGAGCTCTGGTCAGATACAGAATAGGTGATATGATAAAAATTAAATCTTTACAGAATGAAAAATTGGGAATCGATATACCTCAAATGGTCTTCGAGAGACGCGCCGACGACCTTATCGATCTTGGCTTCATGCGCCTCACCGAAAAAGTAATCTGGCAAGCGCTCGAAAATAGTAATATCCCGTATAAAGAATGGACAGCTCGCAAAGAATTCGGACAAAAAGAGGTCGGGAAAACACCCAAATTACACATATATGTCGAACCCAGGGATGGCAATGTTGCCAGTGAAAAAAGTATTGCCAAAACCATTTACGAAGAAATCAAGCAAATAGACGACGGACTGTACGTTTATAATGATCTGGCAAGCCTGGAACGCTTAATCGACTTTAATCCTATAGACGTTACCATATTACCAAAAGGCGTTTTTGCTAATTATAAAGAACAGCGAAAAGCAGAAGGAGCGCGCCTGGCCCATCAGAAACCACCTCACATTAATCCTTCCGATGACATACTAACCATGTTATGCCCTGAATTTGAAACAACAGCCGAAGAAGTAGATACAGTCAGGATAAAAACAAAAACACGTTGATAGTCTGATACCTTCACAGATTTATTCTTAAACTAAGCGGTCCCCGAAGGGACCGCTTAGTTTTTAATTTTTCCCCGGACAAATACCCTTATAATACTATATTATGCCATTACTTTATGTTATATTACTTAATAATTTTACCGGTATAAATATTTACTCATCTTGACATTAAATGAAGCTATAGACATAATAAGTCAATAATTTTTAATAGATAGTTTAATGGATATACATTTTCTGATACCTCTATCGGCCTCCGTCATCTATACAACGCTGCTTATTGTCACTCTAGCAAATCGTCCGACACAAAAACAGCAAAAGCTCTTTGCCGTGTATCTGGTTGCCGCTGTCATGTGGAGCTTTTCTGATTTCCTCCTTCGTAGTGATTTATTTATCGATTACAAACTCCTGTTTTTTAGACTTGTAATATTTTCGTCAATGTGGTGGGCTGTGCAGCTTTACTGCTTTACCAGAGCATTTCTTAATCAGCCGGCAGGATGGACAGTATGGCTTGGTTATACTTTATTATCGATATTCGGAATACTCGCCGCTATCGGTTATATACCCCCCGGTATTTCATTCGACGGGGGAGTAGTCAATCCCACCTATGGCTGGTGGATAATCCTGTATGTTGGTACTTTGCTTATGGTTGCAACCATGGGTCTCTATTCTTTAATAAGGAAGTTTAGATCTCTGACCGATCCCGAAGAACGAAATAAAATCGGCTATTTTGTTACTGCGATATGTACACTGGCCATTTTCGGTTTTAGCGGAATAACACCTCTGGCAAGAGAATTCCCTGTAAGTCACGTCGGCGGCCTATTTTCGGCAAGCATTTTGACATATGCCGTAATCAAACATGAACTGGTAAGCATTAACGTGGTGCTCAGGCGAGGTCTGGGATGGATAAGTTTAGCCCTTATGTGCATCGCTTCTTATCTGATACTGCTGTTCCTTATTTACTTGCTGGTCGGCTTTCAATTCAACTTTATTACCTGGGCACTGGTTACGCTGGCAGCATTGATAGTGGCATTTCTTCTCCAGTGGCTGCGCCCTATTTTTCTCGGTAAAATCGACCAGATATTCTATAGAGAAAGATATAAGCATCGCAGAGAATTGCTTGACTTTGCCCGGCGCAAAATAGGTGCTGTATATAGCCTACAGGAACTCAGCGAGGGGCTCCTACCACCCCTGGTCAAAGTACTCGACTGCAATCAAGCCTATATGTTGCTTCAAAAATCAAACGTCGGCGACTTCGTTGCTGAATTCTCCGAACCCTATAACCAGGATTCTCATACATTTAGACTCAGACAAAATAGCCCGATTATAGAGTGGCTCAGAAAAGAACATTTAACCAAAGCCGAAATGGATATGCTCCCGGTTTTTCGCGGCCTCTGGAAACACGAAAGAGACGTCCTCAAGAATTTAGGCATAGAAATACTTTTCCCTTTGATAAGCCGGGGGAATTTGATTGGTATCCTGGCCCTGGGCCGGAAAAAATCAGGTAGCTATTCTATTGAAGACACCAATCTGGTAGAAACAATCTCCAGCCAGGTAGCCATTAGCCTGGAAAAAGAATACCTCCAGGATGAACTTAGAAAAAGAGAACAAGAACTCTCGCTTATCAACCGCCTGACCGGCGTTATGACCTCCAGCCTCAATATCCAGGATGTATACGACGCCTTCGTTGCCGGACTTGGAGAAGTCGTAGACGTCGACTTCGCCACTATCGCCATTATCGAAGGAAATGAAATCTATGTTTCCGCCC
>CAZEAR010000085.1:8747-9178 GCA_964510365.1 uncultured Dehalococcoidales bacterium
GTCTGGAAGATAGGACAGAGAATCCCTCTCAAGGAAACAGCCACCGAATGGGTGGTCACTCATAAAAAAAGCCTGGTCGAGCATGATCTCTCCCACGATAGAATGTTCTCCACCGGCGACGATTACCTCAAGCAGGGTATCCGTTCCATAACCTACCTGCCCCTGATTACTAAAGGCACTGGCATCGGCAGCCTCATCATCGCCAGCCGCCGCCCCAATGCCTACACCAAGGAACAAATACTTCTCCTGGAAAGACTCGCTTTCCAGATATCAACATCGATTGCTAATGCCCAACTGTATGCTAAAGCGGAGCGAAGAGCCCGCATCGACGAACTTACCGGTCTGTATAACCGCCGCCATTTCGACGAAAGCGTCAAAAGAGAGATAGAACGACACTCACGCTACGGCAGCATGTTCTCACTGGTATTTAT
>CAZEAR010000086.1:0-4208 GCA_964510365.1 uncultured Dehalococcoidales bacterium
GGCTCCATGTATGGATATTTCTGGCCACTCCCACCACAGATACTGCCCAAAACCCTGATCGAAAAAGCTATCTTCAGTGATAAGCCTTTTAGCTGGTACGGTAGCGGAGCACAACTCTGCTCAACTGACGACCAGTTTAAAAAGTACACCTATCCCATTTCCAAAGAAGACGGCGGCACTGAGATACATATGATATGGAGCGATAGTCCCTGCCGGACTACCTGTTGGGGTCGCGGCAATAAAGTGATAGACGCGTTTCAAAGCCCCAAGATAGAATGTGTTGTCGTCCAGCATCAATGGCTGGAGAACGATACTTTACTTGCCGATTTAATCCTTCCGGTTAACACTAAATTAGAGGAAAAGGATTTTGGAATAGACCGGGATTCACAGTATTTTAGCATCTTTCTCGAAGGGAAAAGCATCGAACCTGTAGGAGAGTCCAAGAGCGACTATGAGGTAGTCTGTGAAGTAGCCAAGAAACTGGGATTGTTCGATGAATATACCGAAGGTAAGACTGTCGAAGAGTGGATAAAGTACGGCTACGAAAATTCCGGTGCTCAAGGACTTGTTAGCTGGGAAGAACTTAAGAAAAAAGATTACTACGTAGTTCCGACCGCACCAGATTGGGAAAAAGACCCGGTTTGTATGATAAAGTTCGTTGAGAATCCTGAAGCTAATCCTCTGTCAACACCGACAGGCAAGCTGGAGTTCTATTCCGAGAGACTGGCCAAACACTTCCCCGATGACAAGGAGAGACCACCGATTCCTAAATGGATAGAAAAAGGTGAAACTCATGATGAGAGGCTCTCCAGCAAAAGGACCAAGAAATACCCTCTGCTAATTATGTCCAACCATCCGCGGTGGAGATTACATGCCCAGTGCGATGACATCTCATGGACCAGGGAAGCGCCGACATGCAAGGTTAAGGGGCCGGACGGATATATGTACGAACCCCTGTGGATTCACCCGTCGGACGCGGCTAAAAGAGGCATAAAGATGGGTGATATAGTTAAAGTACACAACGAGAGAGGAGCCGTACTCGGAGGGGCACTGGTTTTCGAAAGGATAATGCCTGGAGTTGTATATATAGATCACGGTGCCAGAGTCGACTGGATAATTCCCGGCGAGCTTGACAGAGGTGGTGCCATTAACCTCATATCTCCAGAAGGCACAGTATCCAAAAACGCTCCCGGTCAGGCTACCAGCGGTTATCTCGCCGAGGTGGAGAAGGTCACCCTGGCCCAGATGGAAAAATGGAAGGACCAATATCCGGAAGCTTTTGAAAGAGAATACGACCCGGCATCGGGGCTGCGGTTCAATGCCTGGGTAGAAGGAGGAATGTAATCCATGAAAGCGTTTGTAATAGATGTATCGATCTGCAACGGCTGCTATTGCTGCCAGATATCATGCAAGGACGAGCATGTGGGCAATGACTGGACGCCCTATGCCAAGCCCCAGCCGGATACGGGTCAGTTCTGGTTGAAGCAGAACGAGTTTGTCCGGGGGACGGTGCCCAAGGTGAAGGTATCCTACCGGCCGGTGCTGTGTATGCACTGTGACGATGCCCCCTGCATGCCGGCCTGTCCCATAGAGGGGGCCATATACAAAAGGGAAGACGGCCTGGTGATAATCGACCCGGTGAAATGCACGGGTTGCAAGAACTGTGTGGACTCATGTCCCTACGGCGTCATTTACTTCAACGAAGACCTCAATATAGCCCAGAAATGCACCGGATGCGCTCACCTGCTGGACAACGGCTGGACGGTGCCCAGATGTGCCGACGTATGTCCCACGGAGGCCTTGAAGTTCGGGGAAGAGTCGGAGCTGAAGGAGTTGATCGGCAAGGCCGAGGTATTGAACCCCGAGTACAAGGCCAAGCCCAGAGTATATTATCTCAACCTGCCCCGGAAGTTCGTGGCGGGGACGGTATATGATCCCAAAGAGAAAGAGGTCATCATAGGGGCTACTTGCACCTTGACCGGGTCCGGCGGCAAGAAATCGACGGCGGCCACTGATGAATTTGGCGACTTCTGGTTTGAGGGGTTGGATGTGGGCAAGTATTCTCTTGAGATCAAGAGTGACGGCAAGGTGAAGAAGATAGACGGGATCAGCACCGAGAAGGATGTAAATCTGGGGGATATACCGCTGTCATAGTAAGAGGGATATGGTTCATAGCCATAGATGACAAAAGGAAACCGTAAAAGTATAAATTATCATTTGCCCTTTTTTATATGGCCTGATACTTGTCGGTAACAGGTGGTGATTCAAAGTCGAATCCCATCAACTTCACCAACTTTAATCCATTGATCGGTATTTACTATCTCATCGATCTTATTCTCTAGATCGGTGAGTTGTTGCGGCGCACTGCTGCCAAAATCCGCATAATATATAATGATTTGACCCCTTTTGGCTACTGAAATACAATACTTAAATAAAATAGCTGAATCTCCTTAACAATTCATCTTTTCCGGCACTTGTGTAGATAGAAGAGGTCAAGGAGGCATTATGTCATCGAAGTTTATTACTTGTATTATAGTGTTACTGGTTCTTTCCCTTGTTGTGATTCCATCGCCGTCTTTTGCTGCGGACTCCGACTACCTGACTCCCTCAGAATATACTTTTACAATGCGAATTGCATCGCAGATTTCCAGAGCCAGGACAGTCCTGGATACATATGACAGATTAACCGGTGACTTTAGAAGATTTTGGGAGATTGCTAATACCCGAGAGCTTAGAAGAATATTGATCAGGTCTACGTCCTTTGACGGCTGCCTATTACCGGCAAGCGCTCCTGATACCATGGCTGATATCGCAGACCTCTGGAATACGGAGGTATGCTCCGATTTCGGTTATATCAGCAGCGAGGTAGCAACTTTTGTCGAACCTCATTCAAGTCCATTCGATTTTATGGCTGGTGTAGTCTTGATTAGACTTAGAGTTGGTAGACTCAGATCTACGATTTCCAAGATAGAGGGAATGGTTGCCGACCGGGTTAATGAGCTGGTAGAAGCAAGACAAGCTGAGGAGGAGGCTAAGAAAGAATTGGGTAACGACTCTTGTTTTATTGCCACTGCAGCCTATGGCACGCCAACCGCTAAAGAAATAGATGAATTAAGACGCTTTCGTGATGATTATTTAAGGAAAAGCTATCTAGGAAACGAATTTATTAACTTCTATTACCATAACAGCCCTCCCGTTGCCAGATTTATATCTGAACATGAAATACTGAGAATTATGGTCAGAGACGGTTTTGTCGAACCTGCAGTTATAGCAGTCAAACTTACGGAAAATTTATGGGCCGGGAATTGAAGCCATCAAGACTTTATTGACAGCAAATCGTTACTACATTTTTAAAAAATGATCGGCTACACGATTCAAGTGGGAACCCAGGGTAAAAGTCCTTTCCTCCGTACATTTAGCTACGCCATTATATATTGACAGCCGCCTGGGCATCCTTATTCTAAAGTTTGCGCCGTTATAGACTTAACTGAGAAAATATTTAGCATAGAATTTAAGTAAACCTTGTTATAAGTTATGAGAGCGAAATTACCGGTATTTACTATTTTAGTATGCTCAATATTATTATTTATTGTTGCCTGCCATAATAACGAAGTAAAGGTAGGGCAGGAGTTCTCACTCCATGTGGATGAGAGCGCAAGCATAAAAGGGGAGGAACTACAAATCAAATTCCTGGATGTGACTGAGGACAGCCGTTGCCCCAAAGGCGCTATTTGCATATGGGAAGGTAGAGTTAGCTGTGTTGTTGAGGCAACGTATCGAGAATCTTTGTATCGTATAGAACTCACCGAGCCCGGCTCAATTAGCTGGCCTCCTGAGGTTATTTTTAAAGAATATAAAATTTCATATCATATAGAACCCTATCCGCAAACAGGATCCGTGATTGCTGATAACGAATATATTTTGTATTTAATGATAAATAAATAATTGCATAATACAAATATAATATTATTGTAGCCGGACAAGTGGCCGGGTATTTAATGAAGCCATAATATATTCCATAAAATACTGCAGGGGCAGATGACTCTGCCCCTGCAATGAACTAAGCGGCGAGACTTAGCGCTAATTTGGGGACGGCACGCATTTGCCGTTCATACATTTATATCCGGGCGGGCAATCATAATCGACGCCACATACTAACTTGCTTATCCGTTTATCACGTAAATGTTGATACATTCCACCACCTACAC
>CAZEAR010000086.1:4218-9148 GCA_964510365.1 uncultured Dehalococcoidales bacterium
TTATAAGTACTGCTGGCACGAGCGCTATCGCAACTGACCAGTGCATCCTATTACCTCCTTATTTATTCGGATATATTTTCCACTTATATCAACTATTTCAATAGTTACACAATAATTTTATAAGCAGACGCTTCAATCGACAAGAGTAAACAAAACTATATTCCAGGGGGAAAATAACCTGTTTTTCTATTATTCATGCCCTGTTTGATCTTCAGTCGTAATCGATTGCTAATAGCACTCAAAGCGTTAAATAGCAATTTCTTAGGACTAAATCCCCCCTCTTGCGTACCCGGATCTTATTAATGCGCAGCCTGCATCAACCAATTCGAAATTGCTGTTAAGAGGTTCTAGAAGCAAGCCCGCAATAAATAAAACACGATTTAATAGACTACAGTCTCCCTTGAATACAGCCAACGGTAATAGGGCTATTATATGTATTTACAAGCACGTTATTTAAAAAAGCAGTATCAATTATCTGAAAAAAACAGTATACTTATTTTGTTTCCAGCGCATTATATTGGAATCATCATCAAATGGAATCTAGTTAACGATACAAGGCATTTATTACTGAGGTACAAAACAATTCGATAAGAAAAGTAAGTTATTTTTAAAAAGTTAGATAGTAATACTGTAGATGAGTTTCTATTCAGATAAGAAATAGCCGGAGTAATAATGGTAATAAGTCCATATTAAACTAATACTGACCTAACTTTTTAACTTGCAATTGTTTTTTATATCGACTAAGGTAATAATCTAGGTAAAAATATAATTAAGATGACTAACAAATTAGATAAAAAAAGCATCCTTTTTGACAAACCCGTAGAAGAACTAGCGGAATCCGGTAACTATGTAGATAAAATAATTGACAGTCTGGAAGACGAGTTAATGGTTATCAGTAGAGAGGAATAATGAACAAAATAAAGATATTAGTAGTAGATGATCATGCATTAATGAGGGATGGAATTAAGGCTATGCTCAGTCTTCACGATAATATTGAGATCGTAGGTGAAGCCTCAGAAGGTAAAGAGGCAATTGAGCAGGCACAGGAACTGAATCCCGATGTAGTTATCATGGATATAGGTATGCCGTTCATGGATGGATTAGAAGCGACACGGCGTATCACCAAAAAGAATGAAAAGACAAAGGTACTGGTATTAACCCAACATAATAACCGGGAATACATACTTTCTGCGATTAAAGCAGGAGCTGCAGGATACGTCCCTAAAAGAGCTTTAGGTACTGAATTGGTGTCAGCTATACATGCCGTACATAGGGGTGAGTCTTTTCTTTATCCCACTGCGGCTGCAATTCTTATCGATGATTATCGTAGTAAGGCAGAAATTGAACCATACGATTCATTAACAGCGAGAGAAAGAGAAGTTTTGAAGTTAATTGCAGAAGGGTATACCAGTAAAGAGATCGCAAATCTGTTAATTATCAGTCTGAAGACTGTTATGGGACACCGGTCTAAAATAATGGAAAAACTGGACTTACATAATCGCACCGAACTGATTAAATATGCATTACGGAAAGGACTGGTGAATGTAGATATTTAGAACGACGGGTTGTAAGAGATATTTCAGAGCTCTAACCAGTTTAATCTTCATTGGTCCAATGTATTATCATTTACAGAAAAAGTGACCGCTTATATCAGTTGATTGTTGACAGCTGTATAAAATCACCGATATCTTCGCAATATTCCAGCTCTTTTATTTTCCGGATTATTTTAAGCATTTTTTCCGCCGGCAAAACCATTTCTTCGAACATAGATGTTATCAATTTTATTTCCTGCTCCAGATTGTAACAATAGTCAGCCGTGGTGCTGTTCGCATCCTCGTAGATAGCGGTACTGCCTTTAACAGATATACTGAACTTACATGACAATGGTTTCAGGTCATAATCGGGAATTACCGCAATCTTTTCCATCAGGTTCAATACGTCTGTATTACCGGATTGAGACATGGTCAGCCATGTGACTTTCCTGTGTACACAAGCCACTGCTGTACAGTATCGTATACTAACCGGTCCCGGCTTTTTACTATAGGCACCCGGGTATTGAACTTCCGTCGGATTCATACTGATGGTAATCTGCTTAATATCGTCGGGCTTTAAATTATATTTCCGAACCAGAGATAGCATTACTTCAACCGGCTTTTGTACCAGGCCGCCAACAGGGAAAGGCTTAAAAAAAGTAGCCATCATCTCATAGTTATCACCTAAACCATCAATAATTTGTTGTAAATCTTCCGTGGAACCGATATAGGCATTATAAAATCCCCGGTTGCCTTCCAGGCTTTTTGCAGCGGTTTTAGCTCCTTTACTTGCCAGCAGGGCTGCAAGAATACCGTTTGCAGATGCAAAACCGGCATGATACTGCACTTCACTGGTATGAGCTAGTATGCCTTCGGTAAGTCCCCCTGCCAGGTTAGCTGCCCATCCCAGGGCATTAGCAGTCCTGGCTCTGCTCAATTTCAATAACCTGCTGGCAGCCGCCGCAGCGCCGAAAACACCGTATAAAGGAGTAGATCGAAATCCTTTAGATATAGAGGACCTGGCATGTTTTTTACTTAATCTTGTGGTTATTTCATATCCCGAAGCTATTGAACACAGGAATTCTTTACCATTACAATGCTTGAATTCGCCGATTGCCAGGGCTGCCGGTATAACGGTGGCGCCAGGATGAACTATGCCGGAATGGAAATGGTCATCCTGACCACGGGCATGTATCAGAGTACCATTGGCGAAAGCCGCGCTCTGGAGCGTTACTTTATGCCCGTCAACCAGTACGGTTGCGCCATTCCGCTTTACAGTTCCAAATTCAGTTGCCAGTTTAATCGCGGTTTGAACACTATTCAATGTATATCCGGCAAGACCGATACCGATATTATGTATCAGGCAAGTTTTAACTTTATCTATAACTTCAAGCGGTAAATTTTCGTATGAGAGCGTACTGATAAAGTCCCCTAGATATCTGCTCAATGACAGAGGCATCTAAATTTTCCTCCTCTAAAACCATACTTATCAGTTATAAACAGCTATGGCCCATTGTATCACTTCTTTACGGACTGAGATATAGCTTCGCAATAAGTTTCTTATTCCGAGCGGATCAACAGTATCATTTATCTGACCCTCTTATGCGGTTTTTTTCATACCCATAAGAGTTACGATCAGGACCACCGGTAGTATTACATCAAAAGCATTAAGTATACCACCGGTTATATCATTTCCCACAAAATTACCGACGGACAGAAGTACACACCCCAAAGCATAAATCGCAAGAAATACTCTGCTGAGTTTTGTGTCCTTCTTGACAACCGTCCTGAACAACTGAATAACCCAGCCAACAACAGTAAGGGCCAGCCCGATAATTAGTAATATCACAATAACTCCTTCCTTTAGACAAAATTCAGTCCGCTATACAAATAGCATTCAATTTTATACTAGTCTTTTTTTGGTTGCTGGAGTACAATATTAACTGTATGCTGCAAACATATGTATGCCCTGAGTGCGAGTCACCCGTTGCCTTTTCGGTCCAGCTATGCGGAAATTGCGGAACTATCCTGAGCTGGTCGACACGGCAATCGTACTATTATCTTCCAGGACCTCAGCAGAAAAGAAAAAAAACATGGCTTTTCACTCTTATCGGCCTGGTAGTAATTAGTATTTTGATCGGGGTATCGACTACTTACGGAATCATTGCTTTTGATTCATCCTTACACAAACCCGTTTATTCAGCCGCAGCTATATCGCAACCTGCAGCTCAATATAAACCGCCGTCCCTGTCTGTTCCGACACTTTTGTCTCCCGGTCTATTTGCAGATCCGGGCCAGATAATAGATACTATCACTCCACTGTTTCAATGGGACACGGTGGCCGGTGCGGATTATTACTCCCTGGCCATCAGCGAATTCCCATACGGCCCTAACGATATGGTCTACACTCCGACTCATTTAGCAGGAACTTCATTAATGGTCCCCGCAAATGTTCTAGAATACGGGCAAAAATATCAGTGGACCATTGAAGCCCATAGTAATAACAGCCCTAGCAGTACATCGGTGGCTATGTATTTCCAAACACCTCAATTCACACCCTCGTCTACATCCTTATTTACACCCAGCCTAGTATATCCGGCAAATCCGCCCCCATCTCAGGTTACGATACCTGCATCTCCGCCGTCGTCGGTCCCTCTATGGTCTCCCCCTACCGTGCCGGGAGGATGGGGGGCCCCAACCTGACAGAAATAGTGCATACGTATCGTTGATACATTTAAAACGGAAATCCAATAAATAACGCAGAGCCTATTTAGAAAAGCCCCAGAACACTGCGCAGCAGCCAGATGATCAGCAGGATAAGTCCTATTATCAGCGCAATATTGATTAACCATCCCAGACTGCGGAAAAATACAAATCCCAGCAGCCACAAAACCAGTATTATAATCGCAATCCATAATAAAATACTCATAATACCTCCGTTATCTGACTAATATTTTTATCTAACATTATAACATTAACGATTACTATCAGGTGCTATTATGCACTCGTGATCGATTTACTGCCGGTTATTTTTCAGTTCAACCATAAAGCGGTTGCTCCCAGCCATAATTGATAAAAACCGAAACAGGCCAGGGCGATAGCTGAAATTCCCACCAATATCCGGCTCACCTTTGGACCGGACTTCCTTATTGCGCCGAACATTAAGATGATCCCCGCATTGGTAAGAATCATACTGAAATAAAAACTCGCAGCCAGTCCGATACCATTGAACGGTACTTCCCGCCAGCCTTTTATTAAAAGCGGGCCCATTACCAGACTCCAGGAAAGATAAGGACTGGGATTAAGCAAATTAACGATAATAGCCCTGATGAAACTCTGACGTGCCGACTGCAAAATAGCCGCCTGGTTCAACTGGTAATTCCGGAAGGATTTAAACG
>CAZEAR010000087.1:0-9130 GCA_964510365.1 uncultured Dehalococcoidales bacterium
GGCCTATACTATCGGCTTTTTTATTATGTCGGCATCCCTGGTCTGGCTGGTATTGGATAACAGCGGAGGTATGCTCTATTATTTCGCGCCCATATTTGGATTTGCCTGGGCAGTTATGATACTGGGATCGCCTATAACTGCCGAAATTTTCGGTCTGGGCTCGCATGGTGCCATACTGGGACTGACTAACCTGGGCTATAACATCGGTGGTGCCCTGGGTCCCTATGTGTCCGGTCATTTGTTTGATATCAGCAGCAGCTACCAACAGCCCTTCCTGGTTGACGCCATTGTTTCAATATCGGGCTTCGTGCTCGCGGTCTGTCTAGCCTGGATTATGGGTGGGAAAAGAAAAACGACGTACATCGATAAAAGTTAGCCTCCTGTCCTTTTCTGCGTACGTATACTTGTAGTACAATGACTCCAAAAGCCGCCTGTCCGGCCCTGTCCGGACGTGCTGTTATCAGGCAACCGATGGATAAAAAAGCCTCTGAGATTCGATTTATTAATCGCTGCTGGTATTGTTTCCTGTTATTTGCCGGCGCGGTCATGATACTATCCATGCTGGCCGGATGCGGCGGCCCTTCGACCGGGGAACTGGAGGCGATTGACTACGGGCCGCTGTACGGGAATGATTGGGAGGTGTCGACTCCGGAAGAGCAGGGGCTGGACCCCATGACTGTAGCGGAGTTGTATTATAATGCCGCTAGGCTGGAGACTATCTACAGCCTGCTGGTTATCAAAGACGGCTATCTGGTTGCCGAGAAGTATTTCAACGGGGGAGCGGTTGATCATAAGGACCGCTTGCAGTCAGCAACCAAGAGCTATACTTCAGTGCTTGTCGGTATTGCCCTGGAGTTGGGCTATCTGTCGAGCGTGGACCAGAAGATGATTGAGTTTTTCCCGGAACTGGCCGATCGCATTACAGAACCGCGCAAGAATCGGATTACTATATGAGAAATGCTGCAGATGCGCGCCGGATACCCCTGGGAGGAGTCCACGGTGGAACTGTTCGAGATGCTCTATTCCGGCTTTCGGCCTTCTCTTTTGGCCGAAGTCCCTCTTGCCAGTGATCCGGGTACCAGATTCGAATACAGCAGCCTGACGTCCCATCTCCTGGGGATAATCGTAGCCCGGGCCTGTGGGACCGATCTCAAGTCGTTCGCTGAGAAAAACCTGTTTGCCCCGCTCGGTGTGGAAGCGGGCGAATGGATACAGGACTGGGAGGGCTATTACAACGGCCATGCGGACCTTCACTTAAGACCCCGTGGCGTGGCCAGGTTCGGCCTGCTATATCTCAACGATGGTATATATGACGGGAATCAGATAGTTCCTTCTGACTGGGTCCATGATTCTCTGCAGAATTACTCGGAGGATATCAATGCCACCGGCGGATTTCCCAAAAACTACGGTCTTTCCTTCGGCGAAATCGGCTACGGCTATTAGTGGTGGTCGGCGAAATCAGGCGGCCATCATTACGACTTCGCCTGGGGACACGGCGGGCAGCAAATCGCCCTGCTGGAAGAATATAACCTGGTCGTTGTCGTCACTGCGGACCCAATGTTCAAACAGCACGGGGGAGAATCATGGAAGCACGAAAGTGCCAATTTGAACCTGGTGGCCGATTTCATCGAGTCATTGTAATCGCAGATGAATTGAATCCTTTGACTATCAGCCAAATCGGGAAAATTATTTCAAATAAACTTCCCGGAATATATAAAACCATGAAAATCCCTTCTTGATTAAAGCCGAATATGCCTAATAGGACTGCGGCTAATAATAGTGCATATCCGGTGAGGCCCAGGATTGACAAAAACCGCGGAACGAGTTTGTACCGATATAGCAAATAACAAAGCAACAGACCTCCCAGGGCGCAAGCAATCATAACCATCTCAAAAGCCCAATGATGTTCGGCGAGCAATATAATGCCCAGGGTTTGATAATAAGAGGTATCCGGGGCTCCAGCTTTAATAAATTCCTGGCTTAATGCTATCAGTAAGGGGATGCTGATTGCAGTAATAAAAGCAGTAGCGGACTCGATAATCCTGCAGCCAAGATATCCAAAAGCTATTCTTTCACTATATCTTTTTAAGATTGGAGCCAGCATAAAGCCGATACCTAACACTGCAGCGGCATTAATTAATTCAAAGAGCATTCCTATCGACATCCGGAATGTATTCGGGTAAATATTACTGAGATAATCAGGAGCATTCATAATAGGGCCTGATATGAAGTTACTACCGATAATACTTATAAATAAGGCAGTTAGAAATAATACTCCCACGATTCTGGCCGTATTTTTATCTGAATCCATTTTATCGCTCCTTTTTTATTATCAGTCTGCTCTGCTGGATAACGGCAGGTGCACTGCTTTTCTCAGCTTTCATTATCGTGTGCCACAGTTATAACGACATGTCCTTTCTTGTGTCCTTTTTCAACATACCTGTGGGCCTCGACAATCTGTTCCAGCGGATATGTCCTGTCGATGATGGTTTTCAGTTTCCCCTCTTCTACAAGCTCTTTAAGAAAATAAAAGTCTTCGATGCTTACCTTGCCCTCCGCCCCGACTTTTACGTAAATCCCCTTATCGGCAAGTAATTTTTTCCCTCGTGAAGCAGGCAGTTTATCCACCGCGTCGAAGACGATGTCGTAGTCGTTTCCATATTTAGATAGTTCTTCCCGGGTATAGTCGATTACTTTATCGGCACCGAGTGGTTTCACCATTTCCATATTCCCCTTACTGCATACGCCGGTAACTTCCGCCCCGAAATGTCTGGCAAGCTGTACCGCGAAAGTACCTACGCTCCCGGAAGCTCCGTAAACCAGTACTTTCTGTCCGCTGTGGATATTACCTTTTCTAAGACCTGCAAGTGCCGTAATTCCGCCCGTAGTAATACCGGCTGCGGCTTCCTCATAGGTCATATTTGACGGTATATGCGCCACCATACCTTTATTAATATTATTCGAATCTTCAGACAGACATCTGTATTGAGCATGTGCTCCAAAAACGAAGCCGGTACATGCGAAGACCCGGTCACCTTTTTTGAAACGTTTTACATCTTTACCTGTCGACTCGATCTCCCCGGCTAGCTCCATTCCCAGTATCGGCCTTTTCGGTTTTGTCAGCCCTATGTATAGACGGAAAAGAATTCCCGGCCAGAAAGGAATATTGAAACTTCGGACCTTCACGTCTCCGATATGGCAGGTCGTTGCATGTATTTTTATCAGCACTTCATTGTCCGCAGGGACGGGTTTCTCTACCTCTATGAGATGAAGAACTTCCGGACCTCCGTATTTGGTGCATACAATCGCTTTCATGAGTCTCCTTCCGATTTAATTTAGCCGGGCCGTTTTTCAGTAATTAAACGGTTATGGTTAAGAATGATACGGGCTTTATTGTGTTTTCGAGTTCAAGGACGTGTTACCACATTCAGGAGCTGTTCTCCCGCCACATATCGCCTCAGGTTCTCGCAGAACAGGTCGTTGGGTTTATCCCTTCCGCTTGGGGTATACGCCGATTGGTGGCAGCTTATGATTACATTCGGTAATTCCCAGAGTTCGTTTTCCGGAGGCAAAGGCTCTGTATTAAAAACGTCCAGGCCAGCGCCGGCTATCCAGCCCTCTTTTAATGCTTTGATTAAGGCTGCTTCGTCCACCATTTTCCCTCTGGCTATATTTATAAAGTAAGCGCTGGACTTCATCATTCGCAGTTCTCTCTCCCCGATCATCCCCGTTGTCTCCGGTGTCAGAGGAGCCGACAGTACCACATAGTCGCTCGATGAGAGCAAATGATCCAATCTGTCAGGGGGGAAAAGCTCGTCTACATTATGCTTTTTCTTATCCTCTTGTGAAACCGTTCTTTTCATGGCCAGAACATGCATCCCGACTCCCTTTGCCAGCTGGGCTATCTGTTTGCCGATGGCTCCCAGTCCTATTATGCCTATTGTCTTCCGGTCGATATCATTGCTGATGAACCGGTCCCACTTTTTAATCTGTTTGTTAATCAGGAGGCGCCGGAAATTCTTGGACAGGGCGAATATAAAAGCCAGTACATGTTCGGCAATAGGAGTAGCCATCGTCCCTTTGCCGTATGTAATCATTATATCGCTTTCAAAAACGCCGGTTGCATTGTATGCATCCAGTCCGGCGCCCTGTAAGTGTATCCACCTCAGCCGGGGTGCACGCCGGATGATATTATCCGGCAGAGCCATCCTGCCGAATATGACCTCGGATTGACTGAGCAGATCGTCGAGGCTTTCCTCATTGTTATTCTCCTGCCGGTCGCTGCAGAAGCTGAAATCATTTTCAAAACGGTCGGCTAACGCTATTGCATTTTTTTTGCGAAGCTCTTCGATAAACTGTTTCACTCCGATCCTGAGTGAGATGCGCGGATCGATGGCCGCTATATTATCCAGGAATTCGCTGTTAAAATCGGAACCGGACACTATGAGAACGTTGATTTTATCCAAGAGATACTCCTTTGGTCTCAGTTTACTAAAAATTTTATACAACTGTAAATCCGTATTTCGAAAAATAATCGGTCTTTGCTTTGCTGCAATCTTATTTTTTTACCTGAAAAAGACTTGACGGATTATCTCGGTCAAAGGATAGGGTGGGGATGCGTAATATGCTACAGGCTGTACGATTATTTGGATTATTCCGGTAATTATCCAGCACTGCTATTTCAATAGATGAAACCGAATACGGCCCGGAACAGGAGCAGGTGAACGGGCAGAGGACGGGACGCCGATGTTGACTTTTTTACTTTGCTGAGTTATCCTTTATACACTCGATATTATGAAACCGCAATTTCAATATACGGAATATGCTTTGGCTTTGCCGTATTTGGATTTAGCGGATTTGGCGATAAACCTGTATAAGGCTGGCAGAATGGATAAAGGTTTGCGACAATCCTGATATATATTTTACAGTAATCACAATGTAATGTCATCTTGTCTTGCTTTCTATTATTAATAGGGGGAATAAATGATAGCAAAAGCTCAAGCGAATAACGGAGAACAAATACTAAGGACTACCTGTTACCTGTGCCACGGAGGCTGTATATTACTGGCGCATGTTAAGGACGGAAAGCTGATCAAGATGGAGGGGGACCCCAACGGCCCCCATAACCGGGGCACTATATGTGAGAAGGGACTCTCGGCGGTCCAGTATGTTAATAGCCCCTACCGCCTTAAGTATCCCATGAAAAGAGTGGGTGAAAGAGGCGAGGGTAAATGGCAGAGGATATCCTGGGAGGAAGCCCTGGATACCGTTTCTGAAAAATTGCAGTACTACAAGGAAAAATACGGCGGCCACAGCATAGTTTATGCCTGGGGTACCGGGAGAGTATATAAAGAGTTGCCGTTTATAGATTTCTTCGGTGCCGTGCTGGGTACTCCCAATGGCTGCGGCATCGGGCATATCTGTTTGAGCAAGACCCGGGCGCCGACGATGGCTATATCATTCGGCCATCTCAGCGGAATGGGTGGCTACGGTGTTAACCGTGATTTCGAGCATTCCGAGTGTATCGTAGCCTGGGGCGATCTTATTATCGATTCCAGGAACGATTATATGGCCGCGGGCGGTAAAAGGCTTTCAGATGCCCTCAAAAGAGGGGCCAAGCTGATCGTCATAGACCCCGTCTATACCAGGGCGGCGCAGAAAGCCCACATATGGCTTCAGATAAGGCCGGGGACTGACCTGGCATTGGCCCTGGCATGGCAAAATATAATAATAAGCGAAGGGCTGTACGATAAGGATTTCGTTGAAAACTGGAGCAATGCTCCGTTCCTGTGGCGTGAGGATACCGAGAAACTGCTAAGGCAGAGCGATCTGGTCAAAGGAGGAAATGATAGCTATCCCGTAGTCTGGGATACGGCTACAAATGCTCCTCAGGTATGGAACGTAGATAAACTATCCTATGAGTCACCCGAGGTGAAAGTAGCCCTGAACGGAACCTATGATGTTACCCTGGCTGACGGGAAAAAAGTAACCTGTAAGCCGGTATGGCAGTTGATTACCGATAGAGTTAAGGAATGGACCCCGGAGAAGGCATCCGAGATAACCTGGATCCCGGCTGATAAGATAAGGGAATCTGCCAGGATATACGGCAGTACCAGGCCGGCATGTATCGAGTGGGGAGTGTCCATGTCACAGTGCACCAGGTCTACTGCGACCAATCAGTCGATCGTGCAATTGGAGGCTATTACCGGCAATATAGATGCCCGCGGCGGTAATCCGTTATGGCAGGTGCCCGGGTTCAGGAGCAAACACAGTTGTTCCATTACTTTACCTCCCGAAGTGGAATCGAAAAGGCTTAGCGGCGGTTTCGCTTTCAGCGCCAATCCGCAGTTAGCCCATACTCCTTCAGCCTATCAGCCGGCGGTATGGAAAGCGGCGCTGACCGGAAAACCGTATCCCATTAAAGCTTTATACGGAGTCGACAGCAATCCGCTGGTCTGCCATGAAAATCCCGATAAATACATTCTTGAAGCTATAAAGAATATCGAGTTCATAGTATGGACCGATATAACCATGACCCCTTCGAACGAATGGGCGGACATAATATTGCCCATAAACACTCCATTCGAGAGAAACTGGGTATCCGAAAAATATGAGATAGGCATCTTCGCCGGGCAGGTGGTATCGGAGCCTTATTATGAGAGCAAATCGGACTTCTATATTTTTCGGGAGCTGTCCAAGAGGGCCGGGCGCGAAGATATCTGGCCCTGGGAAACGGAAGAGGAATTATGCGACTGGCAACTGGAAGAGCTGGGCATAACCTTCAGGGAATTGGCCGAGACCTGCTTTTACCTTGCTCCCGAAGCCTGGAAAAAATACCGGACAGGTGAACTACGACATGACGGCAGAAAGGGGTTCGATACCCCGTCGGGCAAATGCGAACTCTATGTTTCTCTCTTCGAACAATTTGACCTGCCGCCGCTGCCTGAATTCGGTATGCCTCTGCAGAGCTACGAGACAACTCCGGAACTGGCAAAGGAATATCCTTTGATATTGATGACCGGCTCACGCGAATTGAATTACCCGTATCTCCATACCCAGTACCATTATGTCCCCCGGTTGAGGGAGATGCAGCAGTTCCCCACGATGTTGATCAATCCGGAGACGGCGGGAAAATACGGCATTAAAAGCGGCGATTGGGCCTGGGCCGAAACATGGAAAGGCAAATCCAGGTTCAAGGTCGAAATAACTGAGAGAATACATCCCAAAATGGTATCGGTTTCACATGCCTGGTGGTATCCGGAGCTTCCGGGACCTGATCATGGATGCTGGGAATCGAATGCAAGTATACTGATTGATCCTGAGGCCGGTGCCGATCCGGCTACGGGGACTACCGAAGTCAGGGGGGTGCTGTGCAAGGTTTATCGAGCCGACGGCCCGCCTCCCGGAGTAATAGACCAGGGTGAATAAGGAGAGAAATAAATGAGCAAGAGATACGGAATACTGGTAGATATCGAGGCCTGTCTGGGCTGCGGCGTATGTATTATTACTTGTAAACAGGAGAATAATCTTCCTCCTCATACGGACGACGTGCCCGGCACCAGGGGCGTGTCCTGGAACCAGGTGCTGAGCTTTCCCGAGGGAACGTATCCCGATCTTTCGATGTATTATCTGCATGTACACTGTATGCACTGTGAGAATCCGCCCTGCGTACCTTCCTGTCCTCAGGGAGCAATAGGGAAGCATGAAAATGGATTCGTGCTTATCTCCAGAAGCAAGTGCGATGCCTGCAGGAATGAGCCGGATGGTATAAAGAAATGTATTGAGGCTTGTCCTTACGGAGCTATTCAGTTCAACGATAAAAAAGAGATCGTCGAAGCATGTACTATGTGCGTACACCGCGTCGAATCGGGAGAAGAGCCTGCCTGCGTTAAGAATTGTATCGGAGGGGCACTGACCTTTGGAGACCTCAATGACCCCGGCAGCAAGATATCGAAGGCGGTTGCAGCGGCCAAAGACAGGGTATTCGTTCTTCTGCCTGAAAAGGGTACCGGTCCTTCTGTTCAATATATCAGGCCGCAGGGTGCTGAATTGAGCCGGGTATCGCATCTGGATAAAGCTAAAAGAATGTACGGCTTTAGAAAAAAGAGTTAAAGAAAATTAATTTATCCGGGGTCGAATAATAACGATGTCGGTTATGGAATAAAGGATAATATGGTAATAAATAAAAAAACGGTTCCTTCGCAGACCATTACTAGGGCGGTTTCCGTACTGAAGGCTTTGCGCGAAGGTAATTCGAGCATCACCGAGATATCCAACAGGCTCAATCTGAGCAAAGGGACTATTCACCGTCTGCTCAAAACGCTTGAATCGGCGGAGCTGGTTATACAGGACCTGGACAATCGGCATTATTTCCTGGGACCTTTGATTGTTAAACTGGCTTCGGACCCTATGCTCGCTCATAAAAACCTGATCATCTGCGCCAGTAGAGAAATGCAAAGACTGGCCAGATTAAGCGAGGAGACGGTTTCCCTGGTAATACAATTGGGGACTTATACCGTCTGTCTGGAAGAAATAGAGAGTCAGCAGGGTATCAGATTTGCGTCAGGGAAAGGAACCATTGTGCCTCTGCATGTCGGGTCAGGAGGTAAGGTTATATTATCTTCGCTCCCTGATGACGAACGGCATTTGATTATTGATAATCTATCGCTGGGTCATATTGGCCCCAATGCCATAACTTATAAAGATGAGCTGATTGTGGAGATAGAAAAAATAAAAAGACAGGGCTATGCAACCAGCTTCGGGGAAAGGACCATGGGCGGAGCCGGCATCTCGGTGCTGATTGATGATTATTTATGTCCGATAGCATTATGCATTATCGGCCCTGATAGCCGTCTTGCACCCAAGATGATGGGCTTGCTGGAAGAACTGAAATTGAGTGCCGAAAGTATTTCAAGGGCACTTCCCGATAATTAAATATAGTTTTAATCCGAGATAACAATCAATGATATCACAAGAAAAGGAGGGAAAAGTTGTTTATATTCGATTGTGAATCTCACCTTTGGGGGCCGATGGATGATATCAGCTATTATCCGCCGTTTAAACAGTATCTGGACAGCCTGGTCGGATTTCAGCGCAGCCGCTTTTTACAGTTCTCCAGGGAACCGGTAGA
>CAZEAR010000088.1:0-8933 GCA_964510365.1 uncultured Dehalococcoidales bacterium
TCACCGGGCTGTGGAGATCGATTCAAAGACAGGCGAAGTTATCTGGCAGTTCATGGAACGTGATAAGGGAAACCTGCCAGTCAGAGATGCTAACCGTTTGCCTAATGGGAATACACTGATTACAGGATCGACGACGATATTTGAGGTCACTCGTGCCGGAGAGATCGTCTGGCAGCTCTCGCTAAAAGGTGTAAAATTCGATACTTCTACGGAACAGGGAAGACTGGAAGCATCGGGATTGGGCTTCTATAAAGCCGAGAGAATACCTATGCAAAGGTGATTTATAGGTATTTGAAACAAACATATTGAAGGCGATTAGCTAAATATTCGTTTGTTTCTTCTTAGGTTTTTTAGTCTACACCTGTGAATATTATCTGTGCGTGATTGTTGATACAATTGAAAAACGGAGTTGCATAGTGTTATATTATCCTGCGTTATAATTGCAAAAGCTATTGGTTGGTTAACATGGAAGAACAAGGTGAAAATAATATAGAAACAGGACAGGGGATAACACGAATAGATTACCATATCATTACAACAAGAAAGTCATTAAATCTTGATGCTCTTTTCGCAAAATACCCGGTAAAAGATATAAGCTCTTACTCTATTTCTGAGTTCAGTGGCGGCCCTGCGCGGCCGATAGGAAGAGTTTATGTGTGGTTATTACTTAAATTGACGGCACTGTATACCGCTAAAGTATTTATGGGGCTGGTACGCCTGATAAAACGCAAATAGGGTATGGTTTGTCCGAGAAGTATATTATAAACCTGCTTTCATAATTCCATTTTAAGGACCATTTTTGCCAGGTCCCAGCAGTGTTCATACAGATGCAATCCTTTGCTGAAAGCTATCAAAGAGCCGTCCTCTACGCCTATTTCATTAGCCATATACTCTTTAAGCAATTGCAATCCCCCCAGATTGGTAGGGAAACCGCCCCAGAGATCCCAGCTCCGGAAGTAAAGTATAAAGTGTAATGCTCCGTCCTGAATACGGGTATCGAGCACGCGCATACATTGAGGATCAGGAAGCTCAATACTATGGCGATTGCCTACCGTCATGCACATCTGGTTGGTATCGAAGCCAAATTTGTATCGCCGGATTACTTCATCAATCTGAGGCGCCAGGTCCTCGCCGTAGGTATATTGCTCGTTCGGCTGTTTATCTGATGTCATCAGATATGGCATGTATTCCTCGATAACTGCGTCGGTTGTGGGGGCGGGCACTCCACCGGGTACAGCAGGACTGAGGGGTCGGATACCGGGGTGCTGAATTATAACGGATACTAAAGGGATTTCTTTTCTATGGCTGCCCTGAAAGCTTCCCTGTTCAATAAGATATGTTCTTCCTTCCAGTAATGCTTTGGCCAGGCATTGGAACCAGGCGTCACTTAAGCCTACGGCATGGATTACGGTTAGCTCAAGACGTGGTCCTCCGGCTCCTTCAGACATAATATCATCCCCTTTAAAAAAAGTTTTTTAAATTATATCGATTTTTGTTAATCTCTGCTCGGATGTGTTGTAGCAGGAATGTACTTTACCAGGTGAAAAAATAGCTGAAAGAACACGGAACGCCGATAAAAATTCCTGCACCTGTAAAAGTAATTATTTATGGTCTTATGTAGTCCAATTTAAAAGGGTAATTTATCTATCATTTCCGGTAATATTACTATCCGATTTTACATTCCTTTTAGTTATAGCATTTCTAATCATTTCCGCAAGTCTCCGGCCATGTATGATAAACCTGCGTCTTTTTTTCCTTTTCTCTCTCTTTTCAGATTTAAAGATCATGACAAATTTTCACTTCAAAGCCGGTATTAATACTAAATTCTGATCACGGTCTATTCTCACTTGATACGTGCTTCTAAAATCAATGCATAGTTCTCAAGCTCTTTAAAGTTATTAATCCAGCCCAGCTCCACATAGACATTACCTTTAGTAAGCCCGATAAGGTATTTTTCGGGTTTTTCCGGTGCCAGACTTCTATCTGAGTCTACGAATGCTTTTTGTTGGCGGATTGTGTAAATGTCCTGCGCGGTAGTATTTTGCCTTGATCTAATAGAGTAGTAATATTGTTGGGCCAGAGCAAGAGTGGGATAAACATATACCGTATTAGTCAATATCTCTTCGCCTCTAACGAACATAATCGAGTAAGTAGACACTGCATCGGAGACATTGGGTGTTTTGTCGGACTGGAAAGTAAAGCCGTTGTTTGCTACGTCGTCTAAAGTAAGTGCGATCAGCTTCGCATTTTCATTCCGGGCGACGTTTATTGATGTAGTAGCTTTTGATTCTCCGGCTGAATTGGATGCAGTAAGAGTATAAACGGTGTTTTCCTTTGGTGTGACGATTATACTTCCGCTGGCGCTAACATATCCTATTTTAGGTTCAATATTCACGCTGTCGGCTTTGGTAACATCCCAGGACAATGTGGCCTCGTCACCGGGATTTACTTCCCCCGGATTGACGGAGAATGACATTATTACAGGCAGGTCTTTAGCCTGGGATGCTGTGGGCGGATTCGAAGATTCGTTGTCCGGTGTGGTGGATGGTTGTTTCGGTGGGGTGGTGGATTTAACAGTTATACAACCCGTCAATAAAACAATCAGCATCAATATTGTGCAGACAATTATAGTACTATTCCATTTATACTTTTTCATGGCAGTCTCCTTTGCTGGTCGGCATTAAAGATAGTAACAACCGATTATACAATCATCATAATCTAAATGGAAAATTAATGGAAGATATTATTTTCTGCCTGTAGCACTCGCTGGATTTCTCAAAAGTTAGATTTCCAGCCTTATATATTGTTTGTGTTGACTGTATACTCAGTTTATTAATGTTGTGGTTTTTGGGCTACAATGCCGGCGGCAGCTTTATTGGCTTCTAATATCCCTTCCCTATAGCGAAGACAGCGGAAATCACGGAACATATCGAGAAGTTCATTATGTTTTAACAGGAAGTCAGGGTTCTTTGGTTTACCGAATAGTGTGGCCTGTTCGATAATAAAGGTCTCGTAGACAATTATTCCTCCCGGTCGCAGTCCGCCTTTGATCTGAGGGATAAGGGAGCGTTGTAGATAGTTGAAACAGATAATAACGTCGTAATATCCTTTTAGGATTTCGAAACCGGTTTCAAGATCGACAGCCTCAGCTTTTATGGTAGTACCCGATTCTCTTGCCAGGCTAAGCGCATTGTTTACTGCTTCGGCAGATATATCTACACCTTCGACGTTAAAGCCCATCCGGGCCAGATAAACGGCGTTGCGTCCGGAGCCCATAGCTATATCGAGTGCCCGGCCAATGGGTAATAATCCGATATTTTCTACCAGGAACTGGGACGGTTCAACGTTTTCTATATGCAACTTATTTACTTGCTTATTTTACCTGCTTTTCTAAGGCGTAGGTGTTCCTTTCGCATACATTTATCCATGGTTACTAATAGGCCTGCGGCCTTCGCTTTCGCTAATGCGTCCTTGTTGATGACCCCTTCCTGCATCCAGATTGCCCTGGCCCCGATTTTAATGGCTTCGTCAACAATGGGCATAACGTCTTCCGATTTACGGAAAATATCCACTACCTCTACTTTTTCAGGGATTGAGCTGAGATCGGGATAGCTTGTTTTTCCCAGTATTTGAGAGGCCATGGGATTAACCGGAATTACATTATAACCGTTTTCGATAAGATAACCTGCTACTATATTGCTGGCACGTTCGGGATTGGGCGAAGCCCCGACCACGGCTATAGTATGGTAGTCTTTTAATATTTTCTCTTCCATTGTGCTAATCCTACGCTTTTCTACCATGTCGTATACTTTGTTTACATGAATTCACTCAGAACATTCTCGGTTAGTTCGGGTTTAATTGGCTGTCTTACCAGGGGACCATTTTTCAGTGCGGGCAATTGATCTTCGAATACGGGCAATTGTGTTCGATATATAATGCCGATAGGTATTCGCTCTCCCCATTCCTGGGCTTTCTCAAAAGCGGAGACCAGGTTGCCTGGATCATAGCTAGTATCCTGGTCCAGTTTGTATATTCGTTCTTGATACCAGGCGTACGTGTTTCTGTGATTAAAAGAGACGCAGGGCTGCAGGATATCGATGAGGGCGAATCCCTTGTGTTTAATACCCTGCTTTATCAGGCCGGTGAGGTGTTTGATATCACCGGCAAATCCCCTGGCGATGAAGCTGGCACCCGCTGCTAATGCAAGAGCTATAGGATTAATAGGCAGCCATGATCCTTGCGGTGAAGTCTTGGTAATGAAACCCTGGTCACTGGTTGGAGATGCTTGTCCCTTGGTAAGACCGTAGACCTGGTTGTTATGCACCAAATAGGTTATATCGTTATTCCTGCGCATGGCATATATGAAGTGATTGCCCCCTTCTCCATATCCGTCTCCATCGCCGCCCATTGCGATTACAATAAGGTCCTGATTGGCTATTTTTGCTCCTGTAGCGGGAGGCAAAGACCTGCCGTGGAGACTATTAAACACATTGCATTTGGAGTAATGTGGCAATTTTCCTGCCTGCCCGATACCCGAGACCATTAGTACCTGGTAAGGTTCGAAATCAAGCTCGACAAGAGCCTCATTGACGGCTGTTAAAATTCCGAAGTTACCGCAACCCGGACACCATGTGGGTGTTATACCTCTGTAATCTTCAATCGTAGCCATCGTTATTTGCCCGCCTTCTTAACTTCCCGGGCGATATGTGCCGGACTGAAAGGGCGCCCATCATACTTTGGAATTTTACCATTGACCTTTATGCCGGTTTCAGCCCGGATTAAATGGGCCAATTGTCCCGTGGCATTGTTTTCAACCACATACACGTTTTTAGCTTTGCCTATTGTTTTTGATATTGCCTCTGCCGGAAATGGCCACAGCTCGGTTAAATGGACCATGTTTACACCGCTCAGGGTATCTACGGCTTCATGCAGAGCTCCATAAGTACTGCCCCAGCCGACCAGCGTTGTCTCTGCTTGTTTCGGTCCATAGACCTCAGGTACTGCGATCTCTTTCCTGAGCCCTTCGAGCTTCCGCATACGCTTCTGCATCATCTTTGTTCTCGTCTCCGCATCCTCAATCATATGCCCCTCTTCATCGTGCTCATCGGAGTCGGTTATCACCAGTGTCTTGTTTATTGAAGGAAATGCTCTGGGTGATATGCCCGATTCGGTCATTTTATGTCGTTTATAGTCGCCGGTTTCCTTTTCCGAAAAAAGAGTTCCTCGATCAATGCTAACTCCGGAGAGGTCGAACTTTTCGACTGTATTGTATGAACTGGCTAAATGCTGGTCGGTTAGTAATATAACGGGCAACTGGTACCTGTCTGCCAGATTAAAGGCTTTTATAGTCAACCAGAAGGCGTTTTCAACATTTGCCGGCGCCAGTACTGCCCGTGGGAATTCGCCGTGAGAAGCATAGAGCATAAATTCAAGATCTCCTTGTTCCGTTCTAGTAGGCAAGCCTATGGCCGGGCCAACGCGCTGCGCGTTAACTACAACGATGGGCGTCTCAGTTATTCCAGCCAGTCCCAGCCCTTCTACCATCAGGGAGAAACCTCCGCCGGAGGTAGCGGTCATGGAGCGGGTGCCGGCATAGCCGGCGCCTATTATCATATTTATCGCTGATATCTCATCCTCAGCCTGTACCATAACCAGGTTCAGTTCCTTGGCTTTCGCGGCCATGTATTCCATAATTGAACTGGCGGGAGTCATAGGATAAGCTGCCATGAATTTGCATCCGGCTGTTATGGCTCCCAGTGCTATGGCTTCGTTCCCGTTTAACAGCATTCTTTTGATGTTAGTATCGGGGCTGAGGTTATAGTTAAGTCTTCCGTTAAAATTCTGTTGAGCGAAATCATATCCCGTTTTAGCAGCTTTGGTATTTTCTTCTCCGATTTGACCCGAACCAAAATGCTCCACGAGCACTCTATTCATTATCTCCAAATCGTATCCAATCAGCCCCAGGGTCGCTCCCAGGAAGACAGTGTTTGCCATTAACTTATTCCCCGCGCTTTCCTCAGCCAGTCTCTCGGAAGGTATACCCAGAAGGTTCCCTGTGCTTTCTATTCCTGTTATTTTTTCCGAATCAAATATGCTTATGCCTTTAGCGTCCACTTCCCGAAGGTGCAGATCCAGACTTTCTTTGTTCAAAGCGACTAATATATCGACCTTCTCAGCGATGGCGCCGGTTGGGGTATCTTTGACTCTGATTCGATAAAAATTATGCCCTCCCCTTACTCTGGATTCGTAATCCTGGTCGGCGAAAATATGAAATCCTCCCCTGGCGAACGACTTGGCCAGAACAAAGCCGACGGATTGCACTCCTTGACCGGCCTCTCCACCTATCATGAAATTAAGATCTATCGACATAATTCAATCTTGTATTGTTGAGTTTTACCATAAGTAATTTATTAGCTATATTTCTATATATAAAACTTCGTCAACAGTTTTAATATTATAAGTTGTAACAGGTCTGGGTGATTTAATAAGTTTGTTTACTTTCGATATAAATCCGGTAAAACTTGTCCAGCGTATCACCTGACCGTTGCGGAGATCGAACTGTGAACCATGAAGGGGACAGGTAACGACTGTACCATCCAGCTTGCCCTTGGATAATTTACCTCCCATGTGAGGACAACGATTATCAACGGCATAATATTTATCCCCGACTCTGGCTATAAGGATTTCATGTCCAACTACGTTCACGGACTTCATTGTCCCGTCGTCTAATTCGTTCTTTTTAAGAACCTCTACCAATTCAGCCATATCAGCAACACCTCCTCCTCAAATGAGGTATAAATAAGACATTACGTCTATGTCGGGTTTTGAATTATTTATAGCTATACTAACTGGCTCTGCAGGCTTTCGGCGCAATCACCAGTACCGGAACCGGAGAATGGCGTACCACCCTATCTGCCACGCTGCCGATAGCCCAACGGACGATGCCCGAATTGCCATGCGTGCTAAGTATGATTAAGTCAATATTGTTTTTACTGGCATAGTCGAGGATTGCATCGGCTGCTCTACCTTTTAGCAGTTCGGCTGTTGCCGATATCCCGGCGCTTTTAAAGTCATCGACAAACTTGGAAAGGTACCTTTCGTTTTCAGTCCGGGAGTCTTTTTCGGCTTTAGCCATAAATTCGTCTCCAAGCTCAGCACCGATGGTATTGGCCTGCGGTATCGGCTCGGTAACATGAAGAAATACTACTTTTTGTACGTGGCAGCCGCTGGCAATTGCTTTAGCATGAGCCAGACTGCACTCTCCAAATTCCGATCCATCCAGTGGTACGAGTATTCTTTGGTACATATCACAACCTCCAAATTATAAGGATTTTATACAAGCTACAATTCTATAGTTTGTCCTATTTTTTATAGAAGAGAGAACTATTAACTTAAATGTTTTTTTATAGAAATATAGTCCTACCAATTATTAAAACTAGCTTCTGCTGGAATGGTGTACAGCTACCAGTACCGGCGCTGTTGAATGTCGCACTACTTTATCGGCTACGCTTCCAAGAGCCCAGCGGACTATTCCGGAACTACCATGGCTGCCGATAACTATTAAGTCGACATTATTCTTCTTTGCATAATCAATTATTTCATCAGCGGCACTGCCTTTAATAACCACGGTCTGAACTGAAATGCCCTGGCTTGATAGATTGGCCGACAGCTTTTCAAGATATTGTTTGGACCAATCCAAGGCGCCCTGCTCTGCATTGCGGAGCCATTCTGCACCTGCAAAGTTCGCTATCTCACCACCTGAAGGAACAGGTTCTACAACTTTTAATAGAATCACTTCGGGAACACTGCAGCCGGTAGCGATTGCTTTAACATGCTCCAGCCCGTACTCTGATATTTCGGATCCATCCACAGGTGCCAATATTTTATTGTACATATTTCTCCCTTCTAATATTTTATATGTATTGATCTGATATTTAACCTAAATTCTGTCTATTAATTGAGTGTTAGTCGACTTTTGTCGACATGATAACACCTTATCCGTAAAAAATCCTTTTATACTGCTAATAATTGTCTTTTCCGCCAAGTCTATGCTCCTTTTTCTATCACTTCCTCGATCCATTTCATAGCTGCAATCATTTGTGGAAAGCCGACTGTGGTAAGACCCATAAAAACCGCATGGCGAAGCTCATCGGGTTTTATACCTTCGTGCAGCGCGCGACGAGCATGCGATCTAACTGCTCCTTCCGAGTTCTGTCCAACGCCGATACCGATTTTTATAAGGCGGAGCGTTTTCTTATCCAGCGGCCCCCATTGATAGCAAACGTCTCCTAGAGCATCATGAGCTTTAATAATATTGGGATATTTCTGCCGAAACTCCTTAAATGCCTCAGGTAAATATTCCATTCTTTAACCCCCGTATTGCGGTGTCCGTTTATTATTGAATCATTTCCTTTTTTCTTCTTCATCGAGCAGGTCGGTAAATACTTCAGTATGATATATCTCATGGTCCCTGATGCGCAAAAGTAGTTTTTTCAGGCCGGGATCGTCTATTTCCTTAGCTGCACGGTCATATTCTATCGCAACCTGTTTTTCAATTTTGATGTCAGCTTTAAGCATATCAGCCGTTACAGTTGATTTATCAACCTGGGTACGCTCTATGGTGGGATTGCCGCTTCCGTCGACCATCTTTTCAGCCAGCCATCCCAAGTGCTGCATCTCGTTGATTGCCTGGTCCTGCATTTCTTCTTTTACTTCCTCATTACCTGATATATAGGAATGCAGCAAATACTGGATAATAACGGTATATTCATGCTCGATACCCCAGTCGAGTACTTTAGTGATTTTATCCTTACGGTCCCCCCTGCGATCTATAGCTCCTTCCTTTTTAGACTTTTCTATAAAGTGAGCGAATTCACCTTCATGTGATTCTTCATCGGATTTTATCCGCCGCAGCAGGCGCTTTATCTTGGGAT
>CAZEAR010000089.1:0-8929 GCA_964510365.1 uncultured Dehalococcoidales bacterium
CGACCTGTCTATGAAAGGTATTACTTTTTTGGACGTCGGTATCAGCGGCGGTATCCGGGGACTTCAGGAAGGTTATTGTCTGATGGTAGGCGGCGATATCGATGCATTTCACCGTCTGGAGCCGATATTTCAGTCACTGGCTCCTTCACCCCGGCAGGGTTACGGCCACGTTGGCCCCAGCTGTGCCGGGCATTTTGTGAAGATGATCCATAACGGCATCGAGTATGGGCTTATGCAATCTTATGCCGAAGGATTCGAATTGATGCAGGCTAAACAGGAATTCGGGCTAAACCTTCCGCATATCGCCGAGATCTGGCGTTATGGCAGCGTGGTGCGTTCCTGGCTGCTGGACTTAACTGCCACAGCCCTGCAGAAAGACCCGAACTTAGAGGATGTCGCGGCCTTTGTCGAGGACTCGGGGGAAGGTAGATGGGCTGTTCAGGAGTCTATTGAGCTTAACGTGCCTGCACCGGTCATCACCCAATCATTGCAGGCAAGATATCGATCACGGCAGGAACAGCCCTTCGGCAGTAAACTGCTAGCTGTCCTGAGGAATCAATTCGGAGGCCATCCGGTACGAAGAATCGAATCAGAAACATAGGGGACGACGCTATGTTCCGGCAAAAACTATCGACCGTATTGCCTAAAGCCTTCTTCCGCTAGAGTTACCAGCCGGTGGTAGCTTTCAGCAGGATCGGGACATAAAAAAATGGCACTGCCCACACAAATAATATCAACACCTGCGCCGGCAATATGAGATATATTATTCTCTTTAACTCCTCCATCCAGGCCTATCTCCATATCAGGATCGATATCGTATAATTCAGCTACCTTGTCCAGGACTTCAGGTATATACTTACTGCCGTAGTATCCGGGATTGACCGATAATAAAAGCACAGTATCTATTTCTGATATCAGCGAGTTTATTGCCGATACAGGCGTTTCCGGATTAATGGCAATGCCGACTCCGAGGTCGAGTACTCTGGCCTGCGAGATAACATTCTGCGGCGAATCGGTAGCTTCATAATGAAAAATCACCCTCTGTGCTCCCGCTTCACGCAGTACTTCAAAGCAGCTTTCCGGCTTCTCTACCATCAGATGAGCTTCCCAGTCAAATTTCATGGAGAAGCCGGTAAGTGATTCACAGGAGACACTGACCGAGGGCACAAACTTTCCATCCATAAAATCGAACTGTACATAAGAAGCAAATCCTTCGGACTGCCGTATCAGGGTCTCCAGTGTTTTACAATCATCGGTTAGAATGGCAGGTACTACCCTGCTGATTTTATTCATCATATTTCCCTCAATAGTACTCGCGCCGGAGCACCGTCGGCATCTTTTATCTTCAGGGGCAAGCATAATAGCTCATAGTCCCCCGACGGTACACCGGCCAGGTTTAACCCTTCTACTATTACCACACCGGCGCTTAACAACGTATTATGAACCGGATTGCCCTTCTTGTGATATTCTTCAATGGACAGATAGTCAACGCCGACCAACTTGATTCCCCTGTTCACAATATATCCGGCAGCGTCCTCGGTAACAGATACATAGTCCGAATTAAACTTGCCCTGTTCGAGCAGGTAAGAATTTCTGGTTCCCAGGAGAAGCCGGGTGACATCTCTAAGATCGAGGTCTTCCAGTACTTTACCATCGATATTACGTACATCAGGCAACTGGAAAAGTCTGGCTTTTCCCACTAAAACAGCCAGCTCAATATTGTCTACGCCTCCGGATCCGGTTATAAAGTGCCGGGGAGCATCGATATGGGTCGCGGTATGACTACCCATATGAAGTAGTGAGAGGTTGCTGGAATCACCCTTATCTATAGATTTAAATGTCTCTAAAATAAAAGGGGAGTCTCCAGGCCATGTAATCATTCCGGGATAAATAGTGAGGCTGACGTCATATATCCGTTTCGACATGGTTTCTGACGGCAATTTTAGCCACGGAATGTTTCATATGTCAAGGTCATATCTTTTGACAGGTCAATTATTGAAGAATCTCTACCAGCTCGATATCGAAATTCAGGTCTTTTCCGGCCATAGGATGATTGGCATCAAGCTTTATAATTTGATCCGAGACTTCGGCTACAACTACATTCATTATCTGGCCATCGTCACGGTGCACTTCCAGACATTGTCCGACCTGCGGCTCCAAATTATCCGGGAACTTTGCTTTATCCACGGAAAACAGTAATTCCTCACGGCGCGGGCCGTAGGCTTCTTCGCTGGGGATTCTGATCGTCTTGGATTCACCCATGGACATACCGACTACAGCCTTCTCAAATCCCGGTATTACCCTGCCTTCACCTATGGTAAACTTCAGAGGATCACGTTCTTTGGAAGTATCAAACACCTCACCATCATCGAATTTACCGGTGTAATGGACATTGACCGTATCGCCATCTTTTGCCTGTGTCATCTTTCTCCCCTTTCTTTAATTTATCGCAAAATGCTATTTATTTTTAACTCTGATTTGATGAGTAAAATATAATAAGTAACCGATTATATCCCTGACGTGGGATAAAGATATGTTTCCAACCTGCGGATAGCCCTTTGGATAGGCAGGACATCAATCCAGAGACATGATGCCAATTATTTTAATGAGCAGAACATTGTGAAGAATATTTATCAGCATGCATTAGACCGCCCCCTTATTTAATTACTAATTGGCAATTTGTCAGGCCATCTAATGCTCAAGTATTATCGCAATGATGTGTCTTAAGTATATAGCAACCCAATAAAAAAACCAACGCTCTTATATATACTAAATATAATCTAAATTATAACCGGAAACAAAATCCTGTCCGCAAAATTCTCATAACTTTATTACAAGCACATTAACATTACAGTTTTTAATACATGATTGGTATTTACTTAACAACTACAGTTAATTTGTAAGTCCATGTCCCCTTCTCACCACCTTCCCACGGCCGTCCGTATTCCACATACATAGTAGTCTCACCTTTTTTCAGAGCCTTAAATGTCCATTGCTCCGCTCCCGCAGCGCCCACGACAGGTTGCTTATCGCCTCTTTCGTTAGGAGCAATATATATATGGTTGGTCTGCTGTAACACTGTCTGATCGCCGATTTCGGCGTTATCCTGCCACTTGAAACCGGTGGTGGGATTGGAACATAAGGTCACGGTAAATGTCTCACCAGCACTGACATCTATCTTATTAGTAATATGGTTATTTGCCCCGAATGTATCACAGTCCACTTCCAGTGAAGTCGACGATGATGAGCATGCCGGAAGGCATAGTAATAAAATAGAAACAACGGTCAACATCATTAATAGTTTAAATTTCATCTTTATCCTCCTGCATAAGCAAATTAATTAATGACATTACATTTATTAAAACGTAAATGATTCAATATATAGTTTACCAGAGCTATACAGGTTTTTCATTGATAAGCAACTAGCAACAAACATCGAGGTGCGCTGTTATGATAACAAAAGTTACACTTACCTATCCTGATAATCAGATACTATCAGGACCGAAACTTCTTTATTTTCATAAAGGACAAATTATATTTTTGCCGGTTAAAAAAGAAATTTAGTTAAATTAACAAGTAATCACAGTTAGCGTCTGACAATTTTATATAAGGAACAAATAACTAACAGATAAGCTATGATTCTTATCACGATTAGAAATACGGTAAAACCCGCTGCAATACCGGCTAAGTTGAAAATATGGGAGACTAAAAAAAGGCCGAAGGCTATACCGATATATAACGGTACAGTATCCTTCTTGGTTTTAATATAACCCCATATTCCCAACGCAAGTATTATCACACACAGTATGGCATTTGCCAGGGTTATCGGGTTCATTGTCGCTCTCCTCTCGTTTATCTGATTCCCGACTGTCTATTATATCATTTTTATAAACTTCGATTGATTAGCATCTTATGGTAAAGGCATCATGATATCTCAGTGCAATCCAAACAATAAGTTCATATTGACACTTAACCAACCATAACTTAGAATTCGAGAAGTCTTGATATTTCCTTTATCACCAAGGAGGAATTAACCATGCTGGCTGTAGGAATGTTGCGAGGAAAGACCGGTGTACATGCATTTGACCTGCCGGTACCTGAGATCAAACAGCCTGATGAAGTACTGATACGTGTTAAAGAGGTCGGCCTCGACGGTACCGACTTCAATATGCTACGCCAGAATTTGCAGGATATATCCGAGGGACATGATGAGATAGTTATAGGCCATGAAATGGTCGGGATAGTCGATGACATCGGAAATACAGTCACAACGGTTGTTCCCGGAGATATTGTTACTTTAACAGTACGCCGTGGCTGCGGCCAATGCCATCCCTGCAATCATAATCAAAGCGATATGTGTATGACCGGCCTATATAAGGAGCGAGGTATTCACAAGCTCGACGGCTTCCTGACTCAATATGTTGTCGATCAAGAGCAGTACATAGTGAAAGTTCCACCTTACGCAGCAGGGCTGGCAGTATTCACCGAACCGCTGAGCATTGCCGAAAAAGGGATAGAACAGATAAGGATTATACAGTCACGTCTTCCCTGGTCCTGCCCCCACCCCGAGCACAACTTTTCTTCCCCGGAATGGGGCAAGTGCAAGACTACACTGGTAGTAGGAGCCGGCCCTCTGGGCCTACTGGCAACTATTCTGCTCAGGCTAGCGGAAGTAAATACTTATATCGCCGATATTGTGCCCGAAGACATCAATAAAATCCATCTGGCAAGACAAACCGGAGCTAATTATATAGACAGCAGAAATATGACACCTAAAGAATTAGCTGAGTTCTGCCAGCTGAGCGATCACCTGGATATTATATTCGAGGCCTCCGGCGCAGCCACTGCCGCACTGGAACTCATCAACTACATGTCACGAAGCAGTATCTACGTGATGACCGGTATCCCTAGAGATGAAACTTTAATAAATATAGATGCCGCCCAGATTATACGTCAGATAGTACGCTATAACCAGGTGGTTGTCGGCAGTGTAAATTCCAATCGCAAACATTTCGAGATGGCGTTAAATGACCTGGAAAAGATAGGCACACGCTTTGGTAACATGTTAACAAAAATGATTACCCATCGATTTAAACTGCAGGACTATAAGCAGGCATTCGCATTGAACGATCCGAAACATATAAAGACAGTGATCGAAATTGAGCCTTAGTAATAGCGAATTTCGATGTGACTCTATTCCCGATCAATTCTATTATTTTAAGGGCTATCTGGTCTTCGTTCTTCTATCATGTGTGGCCATAGTCCAGGTCCGACTTCTTCTGACATAATCATTAACCTCATCCTGGGTTCTGAAATCATCCTTTCCGCAGAAGTCATAATGAACCATTTTGTCGGTTGAGCGCATAAACTTTTTCCGCTGTTTCTCGACGGGATAGCCCAGAGCTACCATGTCAAAAATCTCCATATATTCGGGTATCCCCAAAAGGTCCTTTATTACGCAATGTGAAAACGGCACCTGAACTGCGGACATCCACTGTGAAGCAAGACCCAGCGTGGTAGCCGCCAGATGCATATAAACGAAAGCGTTGGCAAGACCCGCGTTTAAAATCAGTTGCTCTCGGTAGTTATCATAGCGGATCGCCATGGGCAACCCTACATTGGTCCTGGTATCGCCAAACAGTATAATGAAAACCGGCGCATGGCTGTAGTCCATTTCACTCGAGTCCAGGTGAGACAATTGCGGCCTCCAGGCCCTTTGCCATGGTTCCCTGGTTGCTTCCATTACCCTCGATATACGTCTATATTCATTTACCATCTCTACGATGCGGTTTTTAAATTCCTGTTTTTTAACCACAATAAATTCCCAGGGCTGCATATTAAATCCCGACGGAGCCCAGCGAGCAACTTCGATTATTTTATCGATATATTCATCCGGGATAGGATCGGATTTGAACTGGCGGTGGCTACGCCTTGTTTTGACCAGTTCCAGTAGACTATCGTAATCCATTATCATCCTCCTTATATTGAAGTCACATTGTAACAAATGATAACAGCCAAAAGAAGAGGCAAAGTTAGAATGGACCGGGACACGGATATCATTCAGGTTTGGTGATTTTGAAATTATCGAAAAGAGCTTCGGCATTAGGTAATAACAGATTATATTTGTCATTTCCTTTACTGACTGCTAGTGCAATATATCCTCTTTCAAATGAATCATCAACAACAGTGGTAAGCTTATATCCATTAATATAGGCCCAAAAATCGGACCTAATACATAATATCTTTAAACGATTTTTTTCTTTACCCTTTTTAATGAGAGGAGAGTATGTCCATTCTTTAATTACTGTCCACTCACCATCCAACAATTTCTCGATCACGTAATAGCCATTACTTGCGTCAACACGGAAAACATAATAATTATTATTATCTTGATATCTAAAAATAATACCGGGACCAGATCCTTCTCCTATACTTAACATCTGTGCATCTACTTCAAGAACGAAATCATCAATTTCCTCTATAGCCTTTCCGTTACTACTCCATGCTATCGTATCTGCTCTTTTCAAATACACACGATATTTATTATCTTGATACATCCATTCCACAACCTCATCGGAACTTACGGCCCAACCACTGTCGGTATCACTGAAGTCATCCTCAAAGATTATATTTGATAATTTCATATTTACTTTGATCTGGTGAGATTTGTCATTACCGGTCAATATAGTAATTAGGCCATCGGCTTCATCTCCATAGTCTTTTCCTATTGTATCCACCCAAACTTCAATCATAGTTGTATCATCTTTTACTTTAAACTCCGCAGGAGAAATATGAAGCCAATCATCGTTCTTAATCACCGTTCCAGTAAGATTTCCACCACCAATATTACTAATTTCGAAGAATCGAGAATCGCTTTTCACAATGCCAGGTTCTAAATCACTAAAATATATCTGCCCAGGCTCTACAAACAATTCCGGTGGAGTTTTAACCGATGTCATCACTATACTAATAATCGATGAAATAACTATAAATAAAAGTACTACCCAAGCCAACATAGGTATCTTAGGTCCAGTAGGTCTGCGACCCGTCGATAAATTAACCCTGGTCTTAGCACGACCTTCATTGGTATCTATATTGATTTCACCTGTACCTTGGAACTCAGGCTGTATATTGCTCACTGTTACTCGAAACCAAGCCACGGCACCACCGGCAAGTTCTATCTTCACCGGCTTAACCTCTATCCAATCCTCAGTGGCACTTATAGTCCCCGTTAACTTGCCAGCACCAGTATTTTTAATAATTATGTTTTTGCTTACCTTCCTCCCAGGCCTCACCTTACCAAAATCAAGCTCCCTGCTATCAAGCTGTAATACAGCTACACTCTGCGGTACGCCAGCCTTCATCCCCAACAATCCCCTCAAGGCATTGCCCATCTCTGTAGCCGATGCATATCTGCTCCTGATATCCAATTGAAGCGCCTTCTGCAATACCACCTCAAGCTTAGCCGATATCTCATCATTCTTCTCCCTTACAAGCGGATACTCAGGCCGAAAATCACTACCTTCCGGCTTTCCTCCAGCTCTCAACCTCTCGCTCAACGGCAAATATCCCGTTAACAAGTAATACACCGTAGCTCCTATAGCAAATATGTCAGATTGCTCCACCGGCTTCCCCCGCCACTGCTCGGACGGTGTAAATCCGAACTTACCCACTCCTCCTGCCTTCCCATCAGTTACCTGCCGCAATTCCCTCATCGTCCCAAAGTCTATGAACATTATGCTACCAGCTTCACTAAGCATTATGTTCTCAGGACTAATATCTCTATGCATAACCCCCTTCCCATGTAGATAGCCGACCACATCACACATAGTTATGGCCCAATTTACCACCTCCCCTTCACTCAATTTGCCACCTCGCTCCTCATATACCTCACTGAGAGTCGTTCCTGAGATATATTGCATAACCAGATAGTAGTATCTACCTTCTATAAACTGGTCCAGTATCATGGCGGCATTGGGATGGCTCAGCTGCGACATCCGCAATGCTTCCTGCTCCAGCTTCTTCTGGTCAGTCTCCGTCTTGACCGGCTCTTTAACTTGTTTGATCACGCAGATGCGGTCATAGAGGTTTTTATCACTGGCAATATAGACGTATCCCATGCCTCCAATGTGGGCCAAGCTCTGGATCTCATACCGGTTGTGGAGAATAGTCCCAGCGGTTAGTACTCCTGATGTTAATGGTAAAATGAACCCGCAGTACCGGCAAATCTCTTCACCAGCTTCATACGGTTCTTTACATTTGGGACAATTCAATTCCGGCATATGATTATCCGATATCTTGAATTAAGAAAAAAGTGAAATGTTAGATAACAAACCGGAGAAAGGTCTTACCTATGATTATTTCATCATCGTTCTTCAATTCATGAGGTACATGTGGGTCCAATTTCGATCGGTTGACAGCTACCCTATTAACGCTACCCAGGTCTTCGATAAAATATTTGCCGTCCTTAAGGAAGATACGAGCATGTTGCCGGCTGATATAACAGTCCGGGTCATCCTCAGTTAGATCTATCTCAGGATATGCGCCCGACTCCGGATCCCATCTACCTATACTCACGCTCTCACCGGATATAGCAAATTCATGACCAATTCTCCCGTTACGTGTTACTACGAGTTTTACTCCCGTTACCGGAACAGCAGGAGCCGGTGAAGACTTGCCTGCTTTAATATCGACAGGCTTAGCCGTTATTTTGGCAACATCAATCTCATTTTTATTTGCATCTTTCGGTAAAGGTGTCACCAACTCAGTACCACAATGACCACAGAATTCCCACTCCGGGGCATTGCCATCCCAGGCACAATCCGGATTGGGACATTTGACTCCTGACATTCTTATCTCCTTTCAGCTCGTTAATGGCTTAATGGCAACTATATAAATATTAAACCGCTTACACATCCTCTATCTTAAC
>CAZEAR010000090.1:0-8876 GCA_964510365.1 uncultured Dehalococcoidales bacterium
CTGCTGTAAGCAGATTAGTTTTAACTGTTTTCAGCACCACTAGCTCATATGTTATTGCAGTTCTTCCTCTTTTTCTACTTATGGGTGAAATAGCATATGTTTCGGGTATAACACGTGATGCTTATCATACCATGAATAAATGGCTAGGCCGTCTGCCCGGTGGGCTAGCAATGGCTACTATCAGTGGCTGTGCTTGCTTTTCCGCCGTATGTGGTTCTAGTGTAGCAACTGCGAGTACTATGGGTGTTGTCGCTCTACCAGAGATGCGTAAACACCGATATGATTCCAAATTAGCTGTAGGTACTATCGCCGCAGGTGGTACATTGGGTATCCTGATCCCACCCAGTGGTGGTTTTATTGTTTACGGGATAATCACCGAACAGTCTATAGGTAAGCTTTTTTTAGCTGGTATTTTCCCGGGTATTCTGCTCAGTTTATTATTTCTATGCACCATATACATAATGGTTAGACTCAACCCTTTAATCGGCCCTAAAGGTCCCAAGTCCGGTTGGCTTGAAAAGCTTATTTCTATTAAAGGAATATGGCCGATAGCCGTATTATTCTTTTTAGTAATGGGAGGTATTTATGCCGGAGTTTTCACTCCTACAGAAGCCGGAGCCATGGGTACTTTCGCTGCTATAATCATTGGCTTGTTGCAACGGCGACTGAATAAGGATGATATTATTGCATCGTTTATGAGATCACTGAAAATCACAGGTATGATATTTATGATCCTTATTGGTGCCATGATTTTTGGCTATTTATTAACAGTCAGCCAATTAGCGGCTTTCTTAGCAGATTTTGTACTGACTCTTTCAGTGCAACCACTGGCAATTTTAGTGTCTATTCTTCTGGTTTTTCTTGTACTGGGTTGTGTTATGGATGCGTTTGCTATGTTAGTGATTGTTGTACCAATCTTTTATCCTATTGTTTTAGCTTTGGGATTCGATCCTATCTGGTTTGCCGTGTTAACAGTTGTTATGATGGAGATGGGAATGATAACACCACCGGTAGGAATGAACGTATTTGTCATCAGTGGTACCGCAGCAGATATACCAATGTACTCAATATTCCGTGGGATAGTACCATTTTTCATAACCATGTTATTTTTTATGGTAATTATGATAATGTTTCCCCAAATTGCCCTATTTTTACCAAACGCATTAAAATAATATTACATTAAAGGAATGATAGGACCAGTATATAAAATTATTCTTATATTTAAATTAAGAGGGTATTTTATGAACCCAATAATTTAGTTGGAAGGTGCCATATATGAAGCCATTTGAATTTTTAGAACCAAGGAATTTAGAGGAGGCCTGCTTATTACTTTCCAAGTATAAAGGACAAGCAAAACTTGTCGCTGGTGGTCAAAGCCTGGTACCACTTTTAAAATACAGGTTTATCAGCCCTCAGTACCTGATCAATATTAAAGATTTACGCGAAGTGGATTACATCGAGTCTGATAAAAACGGTATAAGGATAGGCGCATTAACGACACATCGTTCAGTGGAGAAATCCCCTCTTATTAAGAAGCACTTCGCAGTTCTGGCAGAGATGGAAGATGTACTAGCTTCGGTTCAGGTTCGAAACTGGGGTACAATTGGTGGCAGTATTAGTCATGCTGATCCTGCAATCGATCTCGGCCCGGTATTACTTATCCTAGAAGCAGAAATTACAGCTAGGAGCGTTCGTGGAAAAAGACTGATACGGATTGAAGAATTTTTTATCGACTACCTAGAGACTAAACTTGAACCTGATGAAATCTTAGAAGAGATTTTTATTCCATATTTACCACCTAATACCGGCAGTGTCTACCTCAAGGAGAGCCCCCGATTCGGTGATTTCCCGTTTGTATCAGTCGCCGCCAGAATAACGCTTGATAGGGAAATTATTAAGGATGCCAAGATAGCTTTAGGTGCGGTCGATAAAAAACCAATAAGGTCAAGAAAAGCTGAAGAAGCAATAATTGGAGAGAAAATATCAGCGAGGTTATCTAACTGTGGAAGACATGCGGCAGAGGAAGCAAATCCAATCACTGATGTGACCGGGTCTGCCGAATACAAACGCGATATGATAAGAATTATGACAGATTCAGCCGTGAGCCAAGCCTTGAAACGGGCTAGTAACAATCTCTCCGACAGGAGGCCAACAAGATGAAGCAACAGTTACAATTACTCATCAACGGTGATACTTATACAATATATGTTGAACCATGGAAGACGCTGCTACAAGCATTGCGCGATGAGGTTGGTTTAACAGGTACAAAAAGTGGTTGCGAAACAGGTAATTGCGGTGCCTGTACCGTTCTTATCGATGGAAATGCAGTGAAGAGCTGCTTAATCCTAGTTGGTCAAGCCAAAGGCAAAAAAATCACAACAATAGAAGGATTGGGAAATAAAAAACTGCATTCTCTGCAACAGGCCTTTATTGATCACTTTGCTTTCCAGTGTGGTTTCTGTACCTCAGGCATGATACTAACTGCGAAAGCACTCCTCGACGAGAACCCGAATCCTACAGAGGAAGAAATAAGAAAAGGACTATCCGGAAATTTATGCCGCTGTACCGGCTATATCAAGATAGTAGAAGCGGTTCAATCGGTCAAAAAACAAGTGAAGAGAGGGAAGGAGTTGAGACATGCCTAAGTTATCAATAGCCGGGAAAAGTGTACCGAGGTTAGATTCTTTAGAGAAGGTAACAGGAAAAGCGAAATTTTGTAGTGATTTTTATATGCGCGGCATGCTCTATGCCAAAATTTTGAGAAGTCCATATCCCCATGCCAATATATTGAGTATTGACACCTCTAAAGCAGAGAAGTTACCGGGAGTTAGAGCTGTAGCCACGGGCAAAGATGCGCCGCATGTTCGTGTAGGTTTCATAATATTAGATGAGTATATATTATGCCACGATGGTAGGACCAGGGCCATAGGAGAGGCAGTGGCAGCAGTGGCTGCAGATACCATTGAAATCGCTCAGGATGCCATTGATTTGATCGATGTCGAGTATGAGGAACTACCGCCGATACTCAGTGCGGAAGATGCAATGAAGGAAAATCCGCCTTCAGTTATACATCCTGACCGTAATGAATATGTGATTGCAGACCCCTCGGTACTTGTGCACAAGGAGAAATTGCCACCCAATGTTTGCTATCACGATACACTTATTAACGGCGATATAGAAAAGGGATTTAAAAGTGCCGATTTCATTATTGAGAACAGATACACTACTCCAAGGATTTCTCATGCTACTCTTGAAACAACACAATGTGATGCTTGGACTGAACCTGACGGCACTTTATGTATAAGGAGTTCCACCCAAAGCCCCTGGATAAATCATGGTTTCATTTGCGATGCATTTAAACTCCCACCAACGAAGGTAAGATTACTGACACCATATGTTGGAGGTATGTTTGGCGGTAAAACAGCAAATTCAATTGAACTGATTGCAGCACTTCTGACAATGAAAAGCGGGAAGCCTGTTAGATTGGTCCTTTCCAGAGAAGAGCAGTTTATCGATGGACACCAGAGAACTCCAATCATCACTTATGTCAAGGATGGAGTTAAAAAGGATGGTACCCTAATCGCCAGGCAGATTATGACTATTACTGATTGTGGTAGACACGGAAAAGGTGGTTTGATAACAGGTGTTCGTGCTGGTTTTATTGCGTTACAAGCATATAAAATACCAAACTTTAGACTGGATAGTTATGCAGTTTGGACAAATCAACCAATAACATCTCCGTTTCGCGGAATTGGCAGCCCCGAAGTCAATTGGGCTATAGAACAACAGATGGATATAATCGCCGAGACTGTTGGCATAGACCCGGTTGAGTTAAGAAGGAAACACCTTTTCAAAAAAGGTGAGACTGATATTTCCGGATCAGAAATTATTAGTACAGGTGCTAAGGAATGTCTGGATAAGGTAGCTCAATGGATTGAATGGGATAAGAAACCAGCAAATCAACAGGGGCCGTGGAAAAGGGGAAAGGGAATTGCATGTGGAAATAAATTGACATCTGCTGGTTTCTATTCCGTGGCTCAGGTAAAAGTACATAAGGAAGGTATCATTGAGGTACGCCACGGGGGTATAGAAGCCGGACAAGGGCTTAATACAATATTAGCCCAGATTGCAGCAGAAGAGTTTAACACCACTATCGAAAAAATAAAAATTGTATGCGGTGATACTAACTTCTGTCCTTATGATTGGCAGGTCGCCTCCAGTCGAAGTACCCTTCACCTAGGTAACGCAGTAAAAAGAGCCTGTATCGATGCCAAAAGCCAGGTACTTGACATAGCCTCGGGAATATTAGGTATAAATGCATCAGAGCTCGAAGTTAAAGACGGAGTAGTCTATGCCCCCACAATCCGAGGAAGAGCTATTCCATTTAGTAAACTTTTTGTCGCTCAGCCAATAGCTCGAGTGGCTCTAAAAAAAGGAGAGATAATGGGCTCAGATTGGTTTGTGTGCCATATGGAGCCCAGGGATCCTAATACAGGACGGACATCAAGGTTGAACGCCAGTTATTCACATGGCGCTAATGCTGTTGAGGTGGCAGTCAATATTGATACTGGTGAGATAAGGATATTGCGAATTGCAGCTGCCTTTGATCCTGGATTCCCGATTAATCCGAAGATGGTAGATGGTCAGATAGAAGGTGGAGTTGTAATGGGGATCGGTGCGAGCCTATACGAAGAGATTGTTATGGAAAATGGAATAGTAATTAATCCCAATTTTATAGATTACAAAATTCCTACCACAATGGAATCACCAACATGCGATAACCTTAAACCACTGACCGTACTAGCTCCTCATAGGGAAGGTGTATATGGTAGCAAAGGAGTAGGAGAAGCGACACTGTGCCCTACGGCACCTGCTATCGGAAACGCTATTTATAACGCAGTGGGAGTAAGAATAAATGAACTACCGCTTACTCGGGAGAAAATTTGGAAAGCGCTTAATGAAGTAAAAAAAGTATCGGTTAAGTAACTTTGATCTGTTTTGTAATCGGACAATTCAATTAATAACCTTTAAAAAATAAAAGGAGGGACATTATGGTTTACGGAAGGTACTGTGGGGATGTAGGGTCATCTGTAGATTTCAATAGGCTCAGAACAGAGAGGAGAGAAAAAGCAAAAAAATCCTTAGAAAAATATGGTTTGGATGGTGTCATATGCTTTCGCCCGGAAAATATTAGATACCTAACCATTGGCCCGTCGGGAACTGTTTTTAGATACTGCATGTTTCCGCGGGACACCCACGAACCCTATCACCATGAGGGAGGAATGCTTTGGGAGTCGTTTAAAGGTACACCCGGACAAGATTTCAGAATTGGGCTTGCTGCTCCTCCAGATGTTCTTCCGGATCAAGCAATGAAGCAACAGATAACCAAGTTTACGGCTCAAATAAAACAGGAATTAAAGGAAAGCAATATCCTGGATGGCAAGATTGGCTTGGATCTACCCATACCAGCGATGAGGATGCTGCAAGATGAAGGGATAAACATATCATTGGATGGCCAAAAAGCATTACTTGAGGCTCGAACCACAAAAACTAGGGATGAAATAGAATTACTTAGAACGGCTTGTGCTATTGTGGAAGCTGGTTTCCAGCGAATTAAAGAGGTGATAAAGCCGGGAATTACTGAGAGACAGGTATATGCTGAGGTGGTCAAAAGTTGTTTAGAGGCAGGGGCTGAGCGTGTGCACGGTGGTATGGTCTGCTCGGGCCCGCACTCTTGGCCGGTTACTTGCACCAACACTGATAGAATAATACGACCCGGTGATATAATTCTCGTAGATTTATATGATATCGAGTACTTCGGAATGCATACATGCTATTACCGGTCTTTCAGCTGCGGTAAACCTACAAAAACTCAAAATGAAGCTTGGACAAAAGCTAGAGACCTGTTATACGACGCCTTGAAGATTATGAAAGCAGGAGTTACGACGAAAGAAGTAGCTGAACTCTGGCCCAAAGCCGAGGAATTCGGATTCCCCGATGAGGATGAAGCGTATCTGGCTCAATTCGCACATGGTATTGGATTGACTATGCAGGAACCTCCTAATATATCCAGATTGTGGTCACTGGATAATCCTCAGGTACTCGAAGAAGGAATGACAATAGCTATAGAAACACTTTGGCCAACAAATGAAAAAACTGCACAATATCCAAACGGGCAAGCTTTGCGAATAGAAGAAATGGTTGCCATTACTGCAACGGGTGTTGATTTGCTATCTCAGTGGCCTATTGACAGAATTCAAGAATGCGAGCCATTGTGACCTTATCCATTTATAATTTGAATAATCAAGCTATATGTAAAGAGTTCGCAGATTGCATAATTGGCCCTCTGGGTATATATATTATCTGGTGAACTAATGCATTAATTCACCAAAGAGCCAATTAACTAAATAGTAAGATTTAATAAAAATTCCGTTTATTTAGGATTTTAAGATGCTATATAAGTGCAAATACAAAAATAAAGGAGGGGTTTTTTAATGCTAAAAAAGACAACTGGAAGTACGATGTTCCCAAACCTCTTTCAGCCGGGGTACATTGGTAAACTAAAATTTAAAAACCGCCTGATAAAAGCACCCCTGTATACCAGACTTGCCAGTTCAGAAGGTTGCGTTACCGACCGTATGATAGCGCATTATAGGGAATTAGCACGAGGCGGTGCCGGTCTTGTTATAGTTGAGTTCACATATATAGATGATAAAGCAAGTAGTGCGTTTCCCAGCCAGTTAGGCGCTAGTCATCCAAGACACCATGGCGGTTTGAGTAGGTTAGCAGCAATTATTAAAGAAAATTATGCAAATGCATGTTTACAAATTCATCATGCTGGACTCTGTAAGTTCTGGCCTGGACCTCTAATTAAAGTTCCATCCCGTGTTGCTCCGTTATGGAAACCCATGCCCGGTGACTACGACTCAGAAGAACTGACAATAGAAGAAATCAAGGAAATAGTTGAGTCATTTGGTAATGCAGCCATGAGAGCTGAAAAATGTGGATTTGACATGGTTGAAGTTAATGCATGCCATGGTTATTTGATTACAAATTTCCTCTCAGCTTATACAAATCGCCGTAAAGATATGTATGGGGGTAGCCTCAATGATAGAATGCGATTTCTGCTCGAGGTTGCTGAAAATATACGTAAAAAAGTTAGCCATGACTATCCGTTATCTATCAGATTAAGTACAATGGATTTCGAGGAAAATGGTATCACCATAGAGGAAACAATAGAAGTAGTAAAAGCACTGGAAAAAGCCGGTGTAAATGCTATCCATCAATCATCAGGAGATCATCGCCACGAAAACTGGACCATCCCGGCAGATATTAATATACAGGCTTCCGAAGCTATTAAGAGCGCAATTAGTATACCTGTAATTTGTTCGGGTTCTATAATGACACCCGAACTTGGTGAAAAGATACTGCAGGAAAGCAAAGCGGATTTCATTAGTTATGCTAGACCAATCATAGCTGATCCATATTTGCCTCTTAAAGCTCAAGAAGATCGACCTGAAGATATCGCTCCCTGTATTCAATGTGCTGCTTGCGCAGTTCGAGGCATTATGGGAACCGAGCTTCATTGCTCAGTCAATGCAGCCGTATGTAGAGAAGAGGAGTTAAGGATTGTTCCGGTGCCTAATCCTAAAAGAGTCGCAATAATTGGAGGCGGCCCAGCCGGTATGGAAGCTGCCAGAGTCGCCGCACTTAGAGGTCACGATGTCACATTATTCGAAGAGAGGGAACTTGGTGGTATGCTTATTGAAGCATCTACGCCCGAATCTAAAGCGAACTTAAAGAGTCTCATAAAATATTTGATCACACAGATAAATAAAACAGGTGTGAAGGTTATAAAATCCAGGGTTACCAGCCAAGAAATTCGAGACCACAAATTTGACGCAGTAATAGTTGCTACCGGGGCTACACCATGTATTCCAGATGTCCCGGGAATACAGGGACCAACAGTATCAGGTTTTCTCGATGTTCTTAAAGGAACTCAAATAGGCAAAAATATAATTGTGATTGGAGGCGGCTTAACTGGTTGCGATATTGCTGTATTCTTATCCGAACAGGGAAAGAAAGTTACCATTATTGAAATGCTGGATGAGATTGCACGAGGTTTAATAGGTCCACCACGAACTATTTTACTTGAACAATTATCTGAGCATAAAACCAGGATATTAACTGGCGTTTATGTAGAAGAGATAACTGAAAATAGTGTGCTAATTCATGATAAATGTGGAGCAAAAAATGAGATCAAAGGTGATAACATAGTTATAGCCACAGGGCTAATGTCCAATACAAAATTATTTAACGAGCTTAACGAGATTCCAGACCTGGAACAGGTATATGCAGTCGGTGACTGTGTTGCACCACGTTTTATTTATGATGCAATACACGAAGGATATCTGGCAGCATATGGTATCACATGAAGTCGTTATATAGGATAATTGTTATATATCCAATGTATTCATTAAAGTTAGTTACTTTTATGAAAGGTAGCATGGTTAATAATGCTTAACTTTTGCAGTTTCGAGGTGTTAATAGATGCATATTACGAAATCTTTTAAATACTTCCAACCTGAAACGGTGAAAGAAACAGTGGATATCTTGCATGAATATGGGGATAAAGCCAAAATTCTTGCCGGCGGTGTTGATTTAGTACCCAGCATGAGACGGGATCTAATCCGCCCGGATTGCGTGGTAAATATTCAGAAGATACCGGAATTAGACTATATTGTAAATGACAAACAGTGCTTAAGGATAGGGGCCTTGGCCACACTTCGTTCTGTAGAATTATTTGGAGCAGATATTAAAGATCATTTAGTGTTATACGAAGCGGTTAATCAAATAGCATCGGTCCAGGTAAAGAC
>CAZEAR010000091.1:0-8849 GCA_964510365.1 uncultured Dehalococcoidales bacterium
CTTCCGGTAAGAGATTTTCTACCGCTCTTATTAGAGCAGGACCATAGCCGGTATAGCTTCGCTTCATAATTCCACCTTATATTTTAATAATGATTGCATTTAAATAGTATAAGTTACACAAGGAGAAGCTATCATGTCAATAATATGCACCTCTTTTTTCGGATGGCAGAGCACAAATTACCGTGTTACAGGGATTCTGTATAGCGACCTGCATTTAAAACATCACCGGTTTTGAGAACTTTATACGCAAAGATACCTGTGGTATCATAGAGCAATCAATGCTTTACGTATTGCGTATTTAATCAGGTCGGTTTTATTGTGTATATTCAGCTTGTTCATCAGGTTGGTCTTATACCATTCGACAGTTTTCGGGCTGACAAACAGCATATCAGCTATCTCCCTGGCAGTATGCCCTTCAGCTACTAGCTTCAGTACTTCCTTCTCTCTATCTGTCAACTGATTATAGGGATCGTTTTCATTGTCTGGTGTTGTCTTGGTCTGGCATTCCTCAACCAGTGCAGTCGCTGCCGATGGAGATAGATAGGATTCCCCTCTATATACGGCCTGAATAGCAGAGGCCAGTTCGGAAAATGCTGCCATTTTAGTAACAAAGCCGCGAGCTCCTGCCTCGATGACCGGAATAACATATTCGCCGTCGTCATACTGGGTCAAAGCGAGCACTTTTGTGTTGGGGAAATTCTTGCGGACCCGCCGCGTAGCATCGAGTCCGCTGACTACGGGCATAGCCAGGTCCATAAGGACAACATCTGGAGCAAGTTGTTTTATCTTCGCTAAAGCTTCCCTTCCATTTGCTGCCTCTCCAACAACCTCGATATCGGAAGCCAGTGCCAGTAAAGCACGTATCCCATCTCTAACCAGTGTATGATCATCAACTATTAGAACCCGGATATTCTTCATCTAACATTCCTCTCTCCAGTGGAATCTTTATCGTGACTCTGGTACCCTGATTCGGTTTTGATTCCACACGACAATTACCGCCAATAAGTCTGACCCTTTCTTTTATAGTGAATAAACCTACACCGCGGCCTGAGGAATCGACTCTGGTAAGCTTGCTGGAATCGAAGCCCTTACCATTATCTTCTATTTGCAGCTTACACTCATTTTCATTGCATTCCAGCCTGATTGACGCCTTCTTCGCCTCGGAATGCTCCAGGATATTGCCGATGGCTCCCTGTGCAATACGGAAAAGTGTAACTTCCACTTCCGGTGGAAGGCGCTCGTCTTTACCGCTGAACTCCATTGATAGGTCTATATTTTTTGCCTGAAGTGTATCCTTAGCATATCTCTGGATTGCCGCAGACATCCCGAGCTCGTCCAATAATGTCGGGCGTAATTCCTTCATTAATTTCACTATTTCATTGCCGGCAAGAACAGCGCATGACTGCGCTTTAGCAAGCTTTTCCCTGAATTCATCATCGCCGATATTTTGCATTTCAGCTATCTGTACCAACGCCTGAAGGCCCAAGGACAGACTGGTTAGTGCCTGACTGGTTTCATCATGGAGTTCCCTGGCAATCCTCTTACGCTCCTCTTCTTGAGCGGTTAAAGAATGCTGCAAAAGTGTCTTGTATCGCTCCTTTTGTCTTGCCAATCGCGAGTAAAGCTTTGTTTGTTCAATTGCTGTACCAAGATAGTCACCGATGGAATAAATAAGCGAGATATCGTCCGAGTCGAAACGGCCTACGACGGGACTGGCTATATTCATTACACCAACGACTTCCTCTCTTGATTTCAGGGGAATACTGATAAAACTCTTAAGACCTTCCACACTTATTAAATCGGGACGAACGGGACGTTGATCCTTGGAAATATCCTCTAACAGTATAGATTCACCGGTTTGAGCCACTCTTCCAGCTATTCCCTCACCAATTGACATTCGCATCTCTTCTGCATATTTGGCAGAAAGACCGTGTTGCACCTGATAACGGAGCATTTTTGTTTTATCGTCCAGTAGAAGAATTCCGCCAATGGCCCCATTAATGATTTCCAGCACATTATCCAGAGCATTCTTAAGAACATCGTCTAAATCCAGTTGACCGGTCATTGTACTGGAAATGCGGCTTAATGCCAGTAATTGATGATAACGCCTTAGGATCTGCCTCTCCAGTTCTCTTTCAGCGGTAACATCCCTTCTCAACTCAACTATTGCTGTTACATAACCGTCATCAGCCTTAACCGGATATGCCGTAATTTTTATATATCTGTTTTTCCCGAGGTAAGATTCAGGATGAATCAGGGTGATAATTTCCCCGCTTTCAAAAATGCTTCGAAGCGGACATTCCCATAAAGATGAACTACACGGACTATCGATACTATGAAAAATTCGGTAGCACAGGTCTCCTATAGGAGACTTATTTTTATCGCGGAATCTGTTCAGGACTACTGAGTTAGCGTAGCTGACACGGTATTCGTTATCAATTACCAGTACCTCATCTTCCAGACTGTCAATAATACTGCGTAGGGTCGTGTCAAGCTTAGCAGAGGCATCTTTTTTATTAATCGCCGACTTTTTCCCACTCATCTTCGTTCCCCACTTCTATATTCATAAATTACAATAACAGCAAATTTATGTCAAGAGCACGGAAAGAAACACTGGGTAATGTTATATTAATCGAATGCGCTTTTTGCAGCAACCATATTTGTAAAACAGATTTGTGAATATTAATAAGTCGAAGGTTATATATAATGAACCATATGGAGAGTTTTTTTATCATCTTAGTTTTAGTACGGAAAAGCTACCCGTTACTTGACAAGTCTTGTAGCTTGGTATATGATGCCTCCTAATTTTATGAATAAGAGAAATGCAGTGAGTATAGGGCTGGAGTCGCTGGCTGTAGCCCTTATTATATCTCCAGAGCCTGTTTCAACAGTGCTGGGTATAAGTCTGCTCGGTTATACTCGCCTCAACAATCAACAAACAGAGAATAAGTATAATCGCCACTTAGAAAGTTTTGATGAACAGTATGAGTATAAAATAAATATTATCAATAAATCTACGATAAATTATAATGTATATACTACCAGGCCGGGGCAATTACCGGTCTGGTCGAATATGGTCAGTTTATGTGACAGACCCGAAATTTGGAAATCATATCGAACTAATTCGCCTCGAAAGTCACAAATAACAACCTCTAATCTTCAGCCGGCGGGTCTTTTAGGAGCCCCTAAATCGAAAAACAGCTCTAAATTTATTGCTCCTAAAAAGCCCCCTAGCCGGAAATAGCTAAATATTAGCTTCAGTGTAGTCATTATACTTGTTTGTATTTTGGGGAATAATAAGAGGGCTCCGTAAATACGCAGCCCTCTTATTATTTAGCTATGGTATTTTAACTTTCCAGGACCTTAATTGCTTCATCACGATAGGCTTCCATAAGGTACGGTATTCCGGTTACTTTGGCACAATCTTCAGTTAGAGACATTAGATCACTTCGGCTAATCACGGGCAAGCTGAAACAACGTGCTCCCGCCATCAATTGTTGTAATCCCACTCTGAGTTTTTCAGTGTAGCTGTAGACGCCGACCGCACCCAGAGGAATGTTCTTCATTTCGCCAGCACCCACTATATTTTTAACATCCTCCCAGTTAACAAAAATTTCCTCCGGCGTTGAACCGAATTGACTAACGGTATTGGGCAGCTTACCATCCTTAATCCACTGAGCAATATTTTTACCGACCATTCCCGGGATCATTAAAGCACGGCCCATGCATACTGCTTTGGTAAACGGTGCACCCATGGCCAGAGCTTTAAATACGCCATCCTCACTGCTGAAAGCACCGGCAAAGGCGATATCGGGGACACGTTCACCCCTGTCAGTCAACTTTTTGCAGAACTCGTAAGCTGCAGAATGCAAATAGAGACTCGGCATACCCCATTCCTCCATCATCCGCCAGGGACTCATGCCGGTGCCACCCGGAGCACCGTCTATAGTAAGCAGGTCGACCTTGGCCTTCGAACCCCATTTAATAGCCATAGCCAGCTCACGGAGGCCATAAGCACCGGTCTTCAATGTAATGCGCTTGTAGCCTATATTCCGCAAGCGTTGCACTTCGGCATAAAAATCCTCTTCATCAATAAAGCCAAGCCGGCTATGGCGTTCAAATTCCTTGAGAGAACCGTCTTTAAAAGCATGCTGGTTTATAGGGTTCGAGGGATCCGGAGTGACAATGTATCCGCGTTTCTGTAATTCCAGGGCCCGCTCCAGACTATTTACTTTAATTTCTCCGCCGATACATTTAGCCCCCTGTCCCCATTTCAATTCAATGGTATCCAGTCCGTGCTTGTTAATAATATACTCGGCAACACCCAGTCTGGTATCTTCAACATTCATCTGGACCAGGATTTCACCGAAACCCTGATGATAGCGGCGATAAATCTCGATCCGGCGGTCCATATCCGGTGCCAGGCTGACCTTACCGTTGCTATCGAATTCAAGTTTGGGATCGATACCGCAAACATTTTCGCCGCAGACAAGAGTAATCCCGCTGATAGCGGCACCGACAGCAAAATGCTCCCAATTCTTTCGAGCTATTTCAGTGGATCCCAGAGCACCTGTAAATACGGGTACCTTCATCTTTACTTTGATATCCCATCCGTATTCGGTCTCCGTGTTAACTGAGGGAAATGTGGCAGTGTCAGGGTTACCTGTGACACCGGGCGGCAGTCCTTCGGCACCCAGGGCATATCCCTGTATATTTAAATGGGAATAATCAACGGGGTAGTCTTTATCACCACCTGCTGTAATCTCACCAAACGGACCTGGATAAATCAGTTCGCGTCCGCGAAAAGTTGCCTTGAATACCTCACAGTTACCTGTACATCCGTCAAGACAACGCGTACAGATACCACTCATGGGCACTACACTCCTGGACCGATTGGCGGTTCTGGTGGCTTCGTTTGCATTAGGTCTCTGAAGATTCATTATTTTTTGATTTCTCCTCTCAATAATTTGTTAAAAGCAAGACAGGGTAACGCTTTTTATTTGCTTTATTTTATATATCCCATATTTTTAATAATTTTTGGTACTCCATGACAGAACTCATAGCATGGCTTTCAGCTCGAATGCCGGACTCTTCGACAGCCGCTACGGGATTTAAGCCTCCATAAAGGATCATTCCGATCCTGTTAAGTTCTACCGGTATTTCACATACCGGTTCGCTGGTATTACCCATTAAAAGTAGACCTCTCAAGTTGGCTCTTTCTAATTTGACAATCACTTCCTCAGCTACATTGCGACAAAGGGCAGGGATTTCCCTGAAATTGGCCAGAATTTTCCCCTCACCTTTCCGAGCAGCGTCTGATACCGACGTCATCCTGGCGCTTATAAATACCTCTGACGGGTCCAGCGAAGAGCCGGCATAATGGATAAGTTCTACGAATCGGACGGGTTTATTATCACGAAGCTGAAGTATCCCCCCGAACCTGGAGTCCATAGGCACACCTGCTTTAAGTAATGTGCCGTTTAATACAATGCTGCATACAGTTGCCAGGCCGATATTACCGTCCGGAACGATAAACTCTCCAAGGTAGTCTCCTTCCTGTGCCACAGCGACCATGTCGCTTACACATAGTCCCCTGGCAAAAACCGGCCTCATGATATCCAGCGCTTTATTAAATTTATTCTTCGGGAAAAAAGATATATTAACCGGAACTGAACCTGTGCCCTTATCCGGGTCAAAGTGGGTCCGAAATGACAGCAGTTCAATTTTACTGATTGCAAAACCAACCTTATCCCTGACCAGAGCATCGTTTACTTCATCAATACCACGTGCGGTTATGACACGGCCGTCACGTCCTACCAGCTGAGTTAATCCTCTTTCATCGGTCAGTTTAAGGTGATACCTGACCGTCCTCTCGTTCAGTTCAACTCCACAATCCTTTAAACGTTGAGCAATAAGGCGGGCGCCTAAAGGTTCTCTGGATTCACTTAAGATTCGCAGGATAGCGAGTACTTTCCGTTCGACCTCTTGAGTTTCAGTCCCTATCATGATAAACGAAATGAATGTTATATGGTCGTAGGTAACCGTTTGCCTACTAACTAGATTGCATATTTTAATGCAAGCGAGAAACCATGTCAACTACCGGTAGTGGGTCAATTTGAATAATAAATGTGTTGACCCTGCAACAGTATAACGATAATATATTAGATAAATTAACCGATACATTTAATAAATCAAACCTGTTCTTTCACCTGGAAAGGCTCACAAATTTGTTCGAAATTAAGGATTTAACCAAAATATACGACCTTGGTGCGGTAGAGGTCAGGGCATTAGATGGGGTTTCTTTCACAGTCCCCATGGGTGAAATGGTCTGTATCATGGGGAAAAGTGGTTCCGGTAAGTCTACTTTGCTCCGTCAGCTGGGTTTGCTGGACCGGCCTACATCCGGAGAGATTATCTTCGAAGGGAAGATAGTAACCAGAATGTCGGATATATCAAGAGCATTAATGCGCCTCAACTATCTGGGGTATGTCTTTCAGGAGTATGCCCTGCTTGCGGAGCTGACCGCCCATGAAAATGTATTTCTGCCCGGTATGATGCTGGGAGCAAGAGGTGTAGACTTTAGGGGCCGGGCTAAAGAGCTATTGGAAATAGTTGGCCTGGGAAATAGACTACGGCATTACCCCAGAGAGCTTTCCGGAGGGGAACAGCAAAGAGTAGCCATAGCTCGTGCTTTAATAAACAGCCCCAGGGTGATATTTGCGGACGAGCCTTGTGCTAATCTGGACACCATATCCAGCAAACAGATAATGGAAACCCTGGTAAAACTTAATCGAGAGATGAATGTTACCATCCTTTTTGTTTCACATGATCCCGATGACAGGAAATACGCTCAGGATTTAATTGTATTAAGCGATGGGAAAATTGTGAGAAACGGAAATATGGCATGATAAAATCTCTTATTATATCGGTAAGAGTAGCCTTTTTTTTGGCATTCAGAGCCATTATAAAAGGCAACAAAGGCATAACTGCGTTAACTATAATAATGTTAGTCCTGGTAAGTATGAATCTACTCTTCGTTCCCGGACTGATTGATGGTATAGTCGAAAGCGCTAATAGCAAGCTGATAACTACCTATTCCGGCGATATTATTATAGAATCTTCAGGAGATGATCCCAACATAATACACGTAAAGGAATTAATCTCATTGATCGAATCCATACCCGGGGTCATTGCTGCTACACCCAGGAATACGATCGGCGCTCAAATTACCTTCGAAGATGAGAGAACCAGTGTTGTTGTTACCGGAATCGATCCTGAGAGGGAAAAGAGGACACTGGACATCTCTAAAAGTATGGTTGAAGGCAGCTATCTTGATCCGCGTGACGGCAAAGAGATCCTGCTTGGTATTCAGGTATCCGGCAGCGACCGGAAGGACCTTGAATTGTACTCAAGCTCGTTGCGTTACGTCCACGCGGGTGACAAGGTAGTAGTGAAATATGGTAACGGCATCCAAAGGCAATATACTGTTAAAGGTATCTTTAAAGCTGAGTTTCTGCAGACCGACCTGCAGACATTTATATCCGAGCGCGAATTTTTATCTATAGTACCCAGTTCCCGCAACAGCGCTACCAGCATTCGAGTCCGGCTAGACCAAAACGCCGATGCCGATTGGGTTACACTACAAATCAGTAAAATGAGAAGCGGTTTAAAGTTTCAGACATGGCAGGAAACCGCCGGAATAGTTACCAGCATGACCGACAGCTTTAATATTATCAGGCAGATACTGAACGTGGTTAATGTACTGGTCGCCGGAATCACAGTTTTTATAGTAACCTATGTCGATGTGGTCAATCGAAGAAGACAGATAGGTATACAGCGTGCTATAGGTATAACGCCGCAGTCTATTACATTATCTTATATTATTCGCGCCTTTTTTTATGCCATTGTCAGTGTAGTTATAGGCGGTCTGTTATTTACTTATATTGTAATGCCGTTTGAAGCCAGGCATCCTTTCCATTTTCCTATGGGTAATGCCTATATCATAATAGATATTTACGATATAGTTCGTGTTTCCATTATCTTACTGATCGTAGCCTTGATAGCTGCCTTTATACCGGTGCGTCGCATAATGATGACAAAAATACTGGACGCTATCTGGGGATAAACCGATGTTAAAATACAGTAACATAAATAAAAAAAGACAGCTAATAACGAGCAATATACTCTATGTCTGAGTATGATAAAAAAGTAATAAAGACCTCTTACGGGCCTGTCATCGGCGTTAGTGACAGCGACATAGTGTACTATCTTGGAATCCCGTACGCTGCTCCACCCGCGGGGAATCTGCGATGGAAGCCGCCGGAACCTCCTGAACCGTGGAAAGAGGCCCGCACAATGAATACCTTCGGACCGGCCTGCTTTCAATCCCAGGTCGATTTAGCTCCTCTTAGCCGTGATATGAATGAAAACTGCTTAACTCTAAATATATGGACACCGGCTCCAGAAGAGTCAGCTTCACTACCAGTCATGATGTTCATACACGGGGGTGGTTTTGCCCGAGGAGCCGGTACAGAACCTATATATAACGGCAAATATCTAGCGCAAAAAGGAGTAGTGCTGGTGACAATTAATTACCGGCTTAACGCCTTCGGCTTTCTGGCGCATCCGGAACTCACCGCCGATTCCGATACCAATAGCTCGGGCAACTACGGAATCATGGACCAAATCCTGGCTTTAAAATGGATAAGAGAAAATATCCATTTGTTCGGAGGTAATCCGGATAACGTAACTATCTTCGGTAATTCTGCGGGCGGAGCCAGTGTTGCCGCGCTCATGGCCTCATCGCAGGCGAAAGGATTATTTCACCGTGCCATTGTACAGAGCGGCGG
>CAZEAR010000092.1:0-8813 GCA_964510365.1 uncultured Dehalococcoidales bacterium
ATACATGCCACCCTGGACTATGGCGAAAAGCATCTGCCCTCCATTTTTATGGGATTCCAGACACCTTTTAGCCCAGGCATGAGTTCTGTCCATAGCTGTCTTAATATTGGAATAACTATCGCCGAATGCCGAACATTGATCAAGTGTCATGATAATATCCGCCCCTATTCTCCTCTGAAAATCGATCACTTTTTCCGGTGAAAAGAAGTGTTCACTGCCATCTATATGGGAGCGAAAAGTCACGCCGTCATCCGTAATCTTGCACAACGGCGATAAGCTGAAAACCTGATAGCCTCCACTATCGGTTAATACAGGGCCATCCCAGGCCATAAACTTTTGTATTCCGCCTAATTGCTCGATAACGTCCAGACCGGGCCTTAGGTATAAATGATAGGTATTCGCCAATACCATCGTTATCCCAATCGATTTTAATTCATCGGGAGTCAGAGTTTTGATACTGCCCTGACTACCAACGGGAAGGAAAACAGGAGTTTGTACTGCACCGGTTCGTATAAAAAGATCTCCGGTACGTGCCTTCGTTTCGGGGAATGAGGAAGTTAATTTGAAGCTTTCCTGAGTCATAATAATACGAACAAAGATTTTATTATTCTATACTATATATGGAATCCGTAATTTAAGTATTTTATCAGGCTCAACCTGTAATAATATAATGATAAGCGGCTAAAATGAAGCTGCTGTAAATAGATGATTATCCAAGCCATATGTCCAGGCACATTATAAGAAAAATTATACCCAGATAAGGGAAACTGGATAATTTATAAACTTTCCAGGAGGCTGCCGATGTAGTCGAGAGCAGCAGCCTGACATTGGCATAGATCATGTAGATGCCCAGAATATTGGCCGCAATCAGATAAAGATAATGAAAATCGGTTAAGGCATAGATAAGGTTAGTAACAGCATAAAGCAGTATCGATAATGCTAATAGCAACGTTACCACAGTCTTAACATCAAGATTTAGAGGAAAATATTGTAGCCCGGCTTTTAAGTAATCATCTCTCTGGGCAATCATCAGACTCCATACGTGTACCGGTATCCACAAAGCGACCAGCAAACAAATAAGTAAAATTTTTGTATTGAATTCGGGATTCAAGGCGAACCATCCTATGAGAATAGGACTACAGCCTGCGATTATGCCGAAGAAAGTACATGAAATCGTTTTACGCCATATCGCAGAAGCCGCTACTCCGATTAACCCGAAAACGAAGCATAACGGATTCAATATCCAGGCTAATAGCAGTGCAATAACTATCAATGAAATAATAAGAGGCAGAGCTTTTTGAGGCGGATCGATACGTCTTGACGGCAGTACCCTGTTTCGTGTTCTTGCCATCCTGGAATCGGTCCCCCTGTCAAGGTAATTTGTCAGGCCGTTGCTGCCGGCACTTCCTAAGCCAATGGCTATCATAGTCAGAGCAAATAACCAGGTGGAAATATGTCCACCGGCAGCAATGAAGGCCGAGCAAGTGCCGATAAACAGCAGTAAACTTGTTTCCCGTGGCTTTAAAACCTCAATATAGTTCAGGAACGGGACTTGTTTTTGTCGATAAACAGCGGCCTTCAGGATTTTTGGACTCCTTTTAGAACTTTTTCAACATCGCTTGATGGGACATCGGAATATATTATCGCACTGCCGATGTCATCGAGTAAGACCCAGTTAATGGATTTATTTCGGACTTTCTTATCGAATTCCATGGCTTTTAATACTTTATCGATATCTATTCCGGAGAAATCTACGGGCAGGCGGAATTTTAACAATAACTCTTTTACGCGTTTCACTTTTTCCTCTGAAAGAAAATCCAGCCGTTGACTCAATCGGGTTGCAGCCACCATGCCGATAGCAACAGCTTCCCCATGAAGATAATTATTATAATTTGTAGCTGCTTCAAGCCCATGAGCAACTGTATGCCCAAAATTCAAAAGCGTGCGCCTTCCCGTCTCCCTCTCATCCTCAGATACAATCATTGCCTTTATGCCGATACTGCGAGCTATTATTTTCGATGTCGTTTCCGGTGATAATTTGATTAAACTATCGTAATTGGATTCCAGTAGTTCAACAAGCTCGCTATCGAGTATCAGGCCATGTTTGATCACCTCAGCCCAACCTGAAAGCAATTCACGTTCGGGTAGACTGGTTAAAGTGTTGATATCGGATAAAACAAGACATGGCTGGTAAAATGCACCGATGAGGTTTTTCCCTTTGGGATGGTCTACTGCTACTTTGCCGCCGATACTGGCATCGGTCATACCTATAAGCGTGGTCGGTACCTGAATAAAGGATATCCCTCTTAAATATGTGGCTGCTACAAATCCGGCCATGTCACCGACCACACCTCCTCCCAGAGCTATGATGATATCTTTTCTTTCTATTTGTTTTTGAATAAGGAAATCCCATATCTTCAAGACTTCTTCAATATTCTTTGAAATTTCACCAGGAGGTACCAAATAAGAATCGACTTTGAAGCCACTTTTTTCTAAAGAAGTTTTTAGCTTATTGCCATAAATCGGATATACGGATTTGTCGCTGATAATAATTGCTGTCCCTGATAAACCTGAATTCCGCATCTTTTCTCCGAGGCTGTCTATCAATTCCCAGCCCACATAAACCGGATAGCTGCCGCTCTTAGTCTGCACGATACTGGCCAGGTCGCTTTCGATCTGAAATCCCCTGTTGGACCGATTGATATAATTCCAACCCTTTATTACCTCGTGACTTACTTCATCTATAGTGAGGTTATCGGTATGTATGGTCCAGTCGGCCATGGAATAATATGATTGTCTGGAAAACTTAAGCTCCTTTATCCGGTCCAGCGGATTATCTCCGGCAAGAAGCGGTCTGTAAACCGGACTGGCAGAATAAGCAGTATCGTGTAACAGCCTCTGATAGATGGTATCTGCTTTCGCTTCTAAACAGATGACAATGCAACGCTGAAACAGCTTATTCCGGTTCGCCGGATCGACGATAGCTCCGCCCCCGGTTGACAGGACTACTCGCTCCCGTTCACAGGCCTCATAAAGCAACTGGCTTTCCAATCGTCTGAATTCCGCCTCACCTTCCTGCTCGAAGATTTCAGCTATGGTTTTACCTTTTATTTTGCTGATTTCCTCGTCTATATCGAGCCAGTACCAGTTCAAGAAGGCAGCTACCTTCTCAGCTACATAGGTTTTCCCTGTAGCTGAAAACCCTGTCAAAGCGATATTCTTGGTACGATTGGTCGCATTCATTTTATCCTCAGGACAATATGGAATTAATATAGCTATGATAATTAGCCAGAGTTTCTTTTATATTGTCGCCGCCGAATTTTTCCATTACCGCATTGGTCAGGACGATAGCGAGCATTGCTTCACCGATTACTCCGCCGGCAGGGACTACACAAATATCGCTCCGCTCATAATGCGCTCCGGTAACCTCGCCGGTATAAAGGTCGATAGAAGGCAAAGATTTCCCCAGAGTGGCAATGGGTTTCATGGCACCACGCACAACAATAGGTTCTCCATTGCTGATCCCGCCCTCGATTCCACCGGCTCTATTGGTAGGCCTGTGCCACTTTTTGCTTTCGCCGGACTTGGCCGGTTCGATAATATCATGTGCTTCCGATCCCCTGATATAACTCAAATTAAAACCTGAACCGATTTCCACTCCCTTAACCGCATTGATGCTCATAACGGCGCCCGCTACCTGCATATCCAGCCTTTTATCCCAGTGAACGTAGCTGCCTAGTCCTACGGGTACACCCGAGCATATTATTTCGAAAACACCTCCCAAACTATCCCCGTCTGCTTTAGCTTTATCGATCTCTTTTATCATTTTCTTTTCGGCATCTTTGTCAGCGCATCTAACCGGAGACTTCTCCATCTGCTGCCAGTCAGGATTTATATTTTCTTTTCCCCGGATATTTCCAATGCTGATAGTATGGCTGTGAATAGCGATCCCGAATTCCTGTAAAAATTTTCGTGCAATGGCTCCAACTGCAACTCTGGCGGCTGTTTCACGAGCGCTTGCTCTCTCTAAAATCGGCCGGATGTCTCCAGAAGCATATTTAATCATTCCCGCCAGATCAGCATGTGCCGGTCTGGGAGAGTGTATCGGCTTTGACCTTTTTTCAGAAGGTGCGGTGCTCATAACATCCTTCCAATTTGCCCAGTCCCTGTTCCAGATTACAAGCCCTATGGGACTACCTGTAGTCATTCCATACCTGACTCCCGATATAATCTCAGCCTTATCAGCCTCAATCTTCATACGTTCACCCCGACCGTGTCCCCGCTGCCTTCTCTGCAGATCAATAGCGATGTAATCTTCACTTATTTCCAGGTCTGCCACGATCCCTTCAATAATGGCAATTAACCCTTTTCCATGTGATTCGCCTGCGGTTTTAAAAGTGAATTGGCCCATTATTATCGCTCCTCATCCATTAGTCATATTTTATCTGATAATTATTAACTGCCGAGAACATTATGTCAAGTGGTGCATCCCTGCCGGTCCAGAGTTTAAAACCAGCAGCCCCCTGGTAAACCAGCATCGGCAGACCGTTTAAAGTGCCGGCACCGGCCGCTTTAGCTGCTTTTAGTAAAGGTGTTTCTAAAGGATTATACACCAGGTCGTAAACCAGAGCATTGCCGGGTATCATATTTTGAGACAACGGTGATTCCTTCTCCTGCGCTGAATATTTCATCCCTATTGACGTACAATTTACTATAAGACCACAAGTAGTGGCTGTGCTTTGAAGGCTGGAGTATTGCCAGTCAATTATTTTTACATCGGTTGCATATTTATTTTGGTAGATGAATCCGATTACATATTCTCTTAAATTTTCGGCTCTAGAACGGGTTCTATTAGCAATAAATAATGAATGAACACCTTTCTGTATAAGCGAAATAAGCACTGCTCTGGCTACTCCCCCGGCACCCAATACCAGTGCGTTTTTCCCCTCGGGATTATAATCAGCTTCTGTTTCTAAAGCCTGCATAAAACCATATGAATCGGTATTATGGCCTATGAGTTTACCGTTCCGGTTGACTATAGTATTTATACTACCGATAAAACTGGCGGAAATATCGACCTCATCGATTAATTGTATAATACGCTCCTTATAAGGAACTGTTACATTTGCCCCAAGATATTGTGGCTTGCGCAGGTCATCGACTCTGGAAGGCAAATCTGAATTTTCAGTCTCCCAGAGCATATAGCGTATATCCAGATTATAATAATCCAGAGCCGCCTGATGAAAAATAGGGGAAAGCGAATGCTTTAAAGGATAACCGATAACTCCAATTAATTGTGTCATAAACAATCTCTTCGGCTATCTAAGTAACCCTGTAAAATATAGGCCGCTGCCGCAGCATCGATTCGCTCTTTTCTACGTTTACCCGAAATACCTGCTTCGGCCAACAAGTTTTCAGCCGCTACGGTCGAAAGCCTTTCATCCTGCATATAAATATCGATGCCAGTATTTTCAGAAAGTTTCTCTTTGAAAGCGATTACATTTTCAGCTTGACTACTGATAGTTCCACTCAGGGAATAAGGAATGCCGATTACTACCCGTTTAATATCATAGTCGTTTATATATTTAATTATAGTATTTATCGCTTCCTGGTCATTATTCCTTTTTATGGTCCCTGAGGGGCTGGCGAGGATCTCTTCGGGGTCGCTGATAGCGACTCCTATATTTTTATTGCCTATGTCCAAACCTAATATACGCACTATGTTTTATATGTATCTTCTAACTATATTATCGACTGAAGCCAGGGCCTCATCTATTTTACTGGGATCTTTGCCGCCTGCCTGTGCAATTCCGGGCTTGCCACCGCCGCTGCCGCCGGTAATACCGGCTACCTGCTTAACGACCTCACCGGCATGCAGTCCTTTAGCAACAAGGTCAGGAGTGACCATTGCTACAAATCCCGGTTTTCCATCGGAGATTGTGCCTAAAACCAGTAAAGCACTATTAAGTTTACCGAGCAGTGAATCCCCCATTTCCCTTAATACGTTCATGGAAGTAGATGGTACACTGGCCGCCAGAACTGTTATACCGTCAATATTTTTGGACAGAGCTATAAGGTCTTCAATCGATTTGAACGAGGCCTTTTTCTCCAAAGCGGCCGCTTTTTTACGCTCATTCGATAGCTCATTGACGAGTGCTTTTACTTTTGCGGGAATCTCAGATGCCGAAATCCTCAATTCCTTAGCAGTTTCCTCTACTGTGTCCATATACTCCTGAATAAAGATCTGGGCCTGTCTGCCGGTAACCGCTTCTATCCTGCGCAAACCGGTACCAATGCTGCTTTCACTAACGATAATTAGCTGCCCTATCTCGCCTGTTTGATTTATATGAGTACCTCCACAAAGTTCGACGCTAACCGGCGTTTTGCCGATCTTTACCACCCTGACTTCGTCTCCATATTTTTCCCCGAACAGCGCGATAGCACCGTCCTCAACAGCCTTTTTGTATGGGACATCTTGAATACAATTTACATCCAGATTCCGGCGTATTTTATCGTTAACAATATCCTGGACCTCTTTTAGTTGTTTTTTGCTGATGTTACCGGTATGCGAAAAGTCAAAGCGCAACCGCTCCGGTTCAACCAGAGAGCCCCTTTGATAAACATGGCTACCCAATACCTGCCTTAAAGCCATTTGCAGCAAATGTGTTGCGGTATGATTCCGGGCGATATCCATACGGCGTTCCAGGTCGACGCTGGCCTCGACCATTTCTCCGACTGAAACAGTCCCTTTAACAACGTGACCCAGATGGGCTATTCTATCGTGATGTTGTAACGTGTTTGTAATCTCCACCTCACCATTCTTAGAAATAATAAAACCTTTATCGCCTACCTGGCCACCCATTTCGCCATAAAAAGGCGTTTCACTCAATAAAATGCTTACCTTTTCTCCTTTTTGGGCAGAATCCAATGTTAATCCGGAATCGTAGTTTACCAGTTGTACTATCTCAGAAGAGAGTTTCAGTCCATTAATATATTCATAACCGGAAAACTTGGTGGATTCACAGTTTAAATTCAGTTGCTGCAATTTTTCAACGACACTATCGGAAGAACCGAATTTTTGACCGGCCCGCGCTCTATCTCTTTGTTTCTCCATTTCAGCCTCAAAGCCAGGGATATCTATCGTTAGGCCACTTTCTTTAGCAAGTTCCGCAGTCAAATCAGATGGAAAGCCGTAGGTGTCATACAGCTTGAAGACATCTTTACCTTCCAAATGATTTTTACCCTTCTTCAGTGTATCGTTAATGGTTTTTTCTACCATATTAATGCCGGCATCGAGAGTATCGATAAATTTTTCTTCCTCAGAATCAATAATTTCAGCTATAAATTTTTTATTAGCCACCAACTCGGGATATACATGCCCCATTTTTTCAATAACGGTATTTCCTAATTCCCCGAGAAAAGGTTCTTCAATACCAAGTTTTCTACCGAAAAAGCTGGCTTTACGTAGTATTCGGCGTAATACATATCCCCTACTTTCGTTGGAAGGCAAGACTCCATCGGCGATCAGGAAAGTAATACCCCTGCTGTGTTCGGCCATTATTCTAATGGCGTGATCTATATCTTTATCTTCTCCATATTCCCCGTCTATTAAATCACAAATTCTATCTATTATAGGGACAAAAAGGTCCGTTTTATAGACGGAAGAAACGTTTTGCATTACAGCAGTTGTTCTCTCCAGTCCCATACCGGTATCTATATTCGGTTTTGGCAAAGGCTTACGAGTACCGTCTACGCTCTGGTCATATTGAGTGAATACCAGATTCCAGATTTCAGAGAAACGCCCGCATTCGCAACCCGGTTTGCAATCGCTGCTGCCACAGCCGTACGAATCACCGAAGTCATAATGTATTTCACTGCAAGGACCGCATGGCCCCGAGTCACCGGCCGGCCCCCAGAAATTATCTTTCTCACCCAGACGAACGATTCTTTCTTCAGGAAAGTCTATCTTTTTCCAGCAGTCAAAAGCCTCATCGTCATCAAAAAAGACAGTAACCCATAACTTTTCAAGTGGCAGCATAAGATATTTACAGACAAATTCCCAGGCCCAGGCTATTGCTTCCTGTTTGAAGTAATCGCCGACACTGAAATTGCCCAGCATCTCAAAAAAAGTTAGATGTGTGGGATCGCCTACGGAATCGATATCTGTTGTCCGAAAACATTTCTGGCATGAAGCTAAACGGGGACTTGGAGGCGCTGACAGGCCCAGAAAATAAGGTTTTATCTGCACCATGCCGGCCGTTGTCAAAAGCAGTGTGGGATCACCATGTGGGATGAGAGAAGAACTAGGAATAATTTTATGGTTCTGCCCCTTAAAAAAATTTAAATACGCTTGCCTAACTTCATCACTTGTCATTGCATTCACACTTTCAGGATTTTAATAGACTAATTAAACTGTGTCAATTTTGCATGTGGACTGATTTAAATGACTTCTTTTGTCACTAAAAACAAAGTAGATTTCTTATAAAATATGGCGTTTTGGCGTCTTCTTTTCTATGCTTTCACCACTGGGAATGAAATCGGTATTATAATCGTTATTATCCACCCAACATCCGATTTTGCAGTTACGTCCAATCTTGGTATTTTTAATAATTTTAGCCCCTTTCCCAATAAGGGTTATGCCGGTATTCAGATAGTCAGGTTCCTCTTTATTAACTGTATAATCATCCCCGAAACCGATATGGCAGCCGGATTCAACCCAAACTTCTTTGTCAATAACACATTTATCAACGATAGTACCCTGGCCTATGGTTGTATCATTAAAAATAACCGAGTCTCTGATAACTGCGTCCTCC
>CAZEAR010000093.1:0-8809 GCA_964510365.1 uncultured Dehalococcoidales bacterium
CGTAACAAGGTAGCCGTACGGGAACGTGCGGCTGGATCACCTCCTTTCTAGGGAGAATTTTCTCCTAGGTCGGTCGATAAATGAAAAATTTATCGAAGTTTAAAATTCATTAGTATTTTCGTCTTCCTGCCACTATCCAGTTGTTAAGTTTTTTTATGGGAAATGTATTTACTAGTTGACTTTGATGGTACAATAATATCAGAAAATATGTTGGAGTTGAGACGTTAGCAAAAGATACATTCCCAAATATCACTGGTATTGTTTTAGCCGGTGGTAAAGGATCAAGGTTAGGACGCGCCAAGGCACTTGAATATGTAGGTAATAAAAGACTAATTGATAGAGTGATTGATGCTCTTTATCAGGTCAGCCGCGAAATACATATTGTAACTAGTCAAGAGCAATTTGACAGTATTGTTTCGGCACAATTAAATGCTAATACCGTGGTTGATTTATATCCCGGCAAAGGTGCTTTGGGTGGCCTTTATACTGGGTTAATGAGTGCAACTACTTATTATAGCTTATTTGTGGCGTGTGACATGCCTTTCCTTAATCATGCACTGTTACGGTATTTAATTGATATTGCTCCCGGCTTCGATATCGTTATGCCAGTACTGAATGGTTTTTTTGAACCTCTACATGCCATCTATTCAAAAGATTGCCTGATTGAAACAAAGAAACTAATTGATCAGGATAACCTTGTAATAATTGAATTGCTTGATATGGTGAATACACGATATGTCGAAGAGGATGAAATAAAAAAATTCGACCCTGATTTTCTAAGTTTCTTCAATATCAACACACGGGATGATTTGGCTAAAGCTAAATCCATGATAAAGCATATCGAAAGTCTACGGTAAGAGTGGAGAATTAGAGAGTTGATGATTACTGTTGAACAGGCCTTGGATAAAATTCTTAGTATTATTGACGTACTTGGAGAAGAAGAGAAACCGATTCTCGATAGTATGGGGCAGGTAATTGCTCACGATATATATGCACCTCTTGATGTTCCCCCAACGAATAACTCCGCTATGGATGGATATGCGGCACAGGCTGAGAGTATTGTTGGAGCAAGCTATAAATCCCCGGTAACGCTTCGGGTTATTGGTGAGTTGCCTGCTGGTAGTATTGCAAGTTATAAAGTTATTCCCGGGACCGCTGTGCGTATAATGACTGGCGCCACAATTCCTGAAGGTGCTGATGTAGTAGTCCCTTTTGAACTAACCAGCGAGGTTGATAATAAAAAGTCTTCGAATGCTAATACTGCAGATGTTTGTATTTATTCAGAGTTGTCCAGAGGAATGAATATTCGTTTAAAAGGGGAGGATATTACAAAAGGTAATCTGGTAATTGAGCAGGGGAAAGTACTTCGACCGGCTGATATTGGTGTCCTGGCGTCATTGGGAAAGGCAGTTCTTTCAGTTATCCGGCGCCCTGTGGTCGCTGTTTTAGCGACTGGCGATGAAGTAGCGGATGTTAATGGTCCATTACCGCCCGGCAAAATATATAATAGTAATACTTACAGCATTGCTGCTCTAATCTTGAAATATGGTGCTATCCCCAGGATTTTGGGTATTGCACCCGATAATATCGATAAATTATCAGAAGCTCTCCGTTCAGGTCTTGATTGCGATATGCTGATTACATCAGGGGGAGTTTCTAAAGGTGATTATGACATTGTAAAAGATGTTTTAGCCAGGGAAGGTGATATAACCTTTTGGACGGTAAAAATGAAACCAGGCAAACCATTAGCTTTTGGTACTTTCAATGGTAAAGATCAGAAGAAGGTTCCTCATTTGGGATTGCCTGGTAATCCCGTGAGTACCATGATTACATTTGAAGTATTTGCTCGGCCGTCTATTCTGAAAATGATGGGCAGAACCGATTTAAATAAGCCGGTGATAAATGCTGTATTGGAAGACCATATTAAGAAAGATGATAACAGGCGATATTATGCTCGTGTTATAGTAGATAAAAAAGAGGATAAATATACTGCGCGTTTAACCGGCCCCCAGGGTTCGGGAATTTTATCTTCTGTATTAAATGCAAATGGTTTGGCTGTTATTCCTGAGGATATTGAAGAGGTAAAGCCGGGAGAAAGTATAAAAGTAATGATGCTTAATTGGGATGAAGAGAGAAATTTCTAACCAGAAAATAGCGACTAAATATCTGTCCTAGGAACGAGAAGAAATGATTTTTGAAGCAGATCAATTTTATTTCAAACCCCCTGCTTTAATTTCTCGCGCTCGCCGTGTTCTGATTAAACCTAATGCTAATTGCCCGCAACCATATCCGGTAAGTACCAGCAGGGAAACCCTGAGTCAGATAGTAGATAGCATAAAGCAAATAAGTGATGCCGATATTATTATTCTTGAAGGAACGGCTACTGGAGAGCCTGTTGATAGTATATACAAGTCGTTAAGTTATGATTTTCCCAGAGTACTTATGCTCGATGTTAAAGACTGTATATGGGGTGAAGTAGAAAACACGCTTCCTCACCCTTTTGCTGTAACAACATATTGGGTGCCCAATGTGGTTATATCCAGTGATTATTTAATCAGTGTAACACCTTTTAAAGTTATTGGTGGCAGCGGAATATTTACTATTAAAAATTTATTAAGTTTGTTACCGGTTAATAAATATAAAGGAGAAGCTGATGGTGGCTGGGGGGCGTTTAATGAATTAGGAATGGAAAAAGTCTTGGCTGATCTATATTTCACATTACCTTTCGATTTAGGGATAATTGAGGCCAGTTGGAAATATATTGCTAATGATGAACAATCGCAGGGTGATAGTATAGAATATGGAAAGGTCTTTGCCGGTGAGCCGTATGAGGTAGATCAGGAAGCTTCAAAAATAAGCGGGCTACGTGCTGAATACTTAGATCTTATTGAAGCCGGAAAAGCTGAGCTTGAAACATGGGGTTAATATATTTAGCTTAATTTGTATTTATCGGCTTATTTAAAAACTGATTGTTTAGTATCGATAATTATCAACGTATCTCAAAGGTAACAAACTGTCCGGTATATTCAGACCATTTCGTTTCCATATTTTCGACAAGCGCTTCGGGCGGGCCAATCTCCAGTTGATTGATAAATTGTTCAACTTTATCTTTATAACCTTCGGCCTGAATTTCTACTGCATTTGATTGAGGTAAGTTACGTACATAGCCTTTTAAATTCAGTAATTTAGCTATGCGGGATGTATAAGCACGATAAAAAACACCCTGTACCTTACCGTAAACTATAACAGAAGCATGACATAATTCTGCCATAGGCATCCTTTTCAGATATATCTTCTTGCTAATATTAAACTATTTTTGCCCCATCTTGTCTATTCTTATCCAGTCTGATCAGTCCTGATTTATTAGCAAATTCAATTGCTTCTAAGAATTCCTGGCGTGATATTGGCCTGGACAATTTTGTCCATTGATAAGCTTTGTAGCATGGGCGATATTGATCCATGATGTTAACATAACTATTTTTAGATATCTCATTACTGATAAAATCTACAATTTCTTTTGTGCCGGACAGATGTTGAGGTAAAACTAAGTGACGAATTAATAACCCCTTAGTTGCAATATTCCGGCGGTCAAATTGCAGGTCGCCGACCTGGTGGTGCATTTCTTTCACAGCTAATCTATTGATTAGGGGATAATTATCTATACCTGATAAATCCTGTGCTATATTATCGTCGGAATACTTCATATCCGGCATGTAGATGTCTACAACTCCGTCGAGTATATTTAACACTTCTTGTCGGTCGTAACCACCGGAATTATAGACCAGCGGTACTTTCAAACCGAGATTGATAGCAACTCCCAGCGCTTCCAGGATTTGGGGCACGACGTGTGTTGGCGAAACCAGATTTATATTATGGCAGCCCATGTTCTGCAGCGAGAGCATTATTTTTGCCAGTTCCTCTTTGCTAATTTCAGTCCCACCGCCTAATTGGCTGATGGAGTAATTCTGACAATAAAGACAATGCAGATTACAGTTGGTGAAAAATATAGTACCCGATCCATTTTCCCCTACTAGCGGGGACTCTTCACCAAAGTGTGGGCCGTAACTGGAGACGATTGCATTTTTACTGGTGCGGCATACTCCGGTTTCGCCGGCCAGGCGATTTATACCGCAATTTCTGGGGCATACATGACATTTATACAGTAGATCTTGAGCTGCCTCTATCCGGTCGGCTAATTTACCTTTATTGAAAAGTTCTAAATAGGCCGCCATGGACTCTATTCTTCAGGATTGTCTTGTCCCTTTTTCCCTTTCTTAATAACTTCGACTGTATTCTGAACTTCGAAGCTAACATTGGTTGATTTTTTGGATCCTTTCTTGGGTTTTTTAGGTTCTCTGTGCCTATAATCTCTCTTACCCATTATGACACCTCGGACTTTCTACTGATTATGAATGGTAATGGCAGTTTAGCAAAAGCTTTTAACTATGTAAAGACTGTCGATGCCATATACGACGTTAGATAATTGACTTTTATTTTACCATTATTTATACTAGCAGCCCGTAGTTAATATAGTGTAATATGTTATTATCTCGCCCGAGTGGCGCAATGGCAGCGCAACCGACTTGTAATCGGTAGGTTAGCGGGTTCGAATCCCCTCTCGGGCTTTGATAAGGCCAAGTTGGAGGGGTGCCGGAGTGGTTAATCGGAGCAGACTGTAAATCTGCCGTCAGGAATGACTACGTAGGTTCGAATCCTACCCCCTCCACCATGCTTATAGTTTTGAAATTAGTAGATAAAGCATTTAAAATATTGTATAATCTACAATCACGAAATTTAATAATAAAGGATTTTGCCCACATAGCTCAGTCGGTAGAGCACGTTCTTGGTAAGAACGGGGTCACCAGTTCGAATCTGGTTGTGGGCTGGGAAACAAAGGAGGTTTTTTAAATGGCAAAGAAAGTATATGAACGAACAAAGCCTCATGTCAATGTAGGAACGATAGGTCATGTCGATCATGGTAAGACTACCTTAACTTCTGCAATCACTCTTTGTTTATCAAAGAAAGGTGGCGCAGATTTTCGTTCTTATGATTCAATTGATAATGCACCAGAGGAGAAAGCTAGGGGATTAACAATTGCTATTGCTCACATCGAGTATGAGACAGAAAAGCGTCATTATGCACATGTTGATTGCCCCGGGCATGCCGACTATATCAAAAATATGATAACAGGGGCAGCTCAGATGGATGGGGCCATACTGGTAGTAAGTGCACCGGATGGACCGATGCCTCAAACCAGAGAACATATTTTGCTTGCTCGCCAGGTAGAGGTGCCGAGTATCGTAGTAGCATTAAATAAGATAGATATGATGGATGACCCCGAGTTGCTGGAGTTGGTTGAGCTCGAAGTGAGGGAGTTATTAACCACTTATCAATTTCCCGGCGACAAGACTCCCATAGTCCGTGTCAGCGCTATTAAAGCATTGGAATGTGGATGTGGTAAAAGGGAATGTGAACATTGTGGCAAAGTTCTGGAGTTAATGGATGCGGTTGATGAATATGTTCCGCTTCCGCAAAGGGCCAAAGATAAACCTTTTAAGATGCCTATAGAGGATGTCTTCAGCATTAAAGGCCGCGGTACCGTCGTAACCGGTAGAGTGGAACGTGGTGTTATTAAGGTAGGCGATGAGGTTGAAATCGTGGGTGTAAAAGATACCAGGAAGACGGTGATAACCGGGGTAGAAATGTTCCATAAGAGTTTAACTGAAGGTGAGGCAGGTGATGCAGTCGGTTGTTTGATAAGAGGTATTGAACGAGATGAAGTTGAGAGGGGGCAGGTACTTGCAGCCCCGGGTACGATTAAACCTCATACCCATTTTTCAGGTAAGGTATATGTACTCACACGTGAAGAGGGTGGCAGACATACTCCATTCTTTAATGGCTATAAACCTCAATTCTATATCGGAACGCTGGATATTACCGGAAATGTAGAATTGCCCAAGGGTGTTGAGATGGTTATGCCGGGTGACAATATTGAGATGAGCATTAAACTTATTTATCCTGTAGCTCTGGAGGAAGGAATGCGTTTTGCTATCAGAGAAGGCGGTCGGACAGTAGGTGCCGGAGTTATTGGTAAAATTATTGATTAGATATGGCTAAAAAAGGTGAAGTACGTGGTGTAATTTATTTAGCATGTACAACATGTCAAGAAAGAACCTATACCACTAGTAAAAATAGAAAAAACGATACTCAAAGACTTGAGCTTAAGAAATACTGTCCGCGGTGTCGTATACATACACTCCACCGGGAGACCAAATAATTCTTGGTTAAGAAGAGTCAATCTCAATTACTCAAGCCAAAGAAACGATCTCGGTTCGCTTTCATTCGTGATATATATGATGAATTGCGAAAGGTTGTTTGGCCAACAAGGCGTGAAACCGTCAGGTTAACGCTCATGGTTATTGCTGTCTGTGCGGTTGTTGGTATTATTCTGGGTACGCTTGATTTTGCCTTTTCTGAACTGGTATTAAAAGTATTTCTGGGTGGTCAGTAGTCCTATGAATAATAATAAACGGTGGTATATAGTTCATACCTATTCGGGGTATGAAGAGCGCGTTAAGAGGAACCTGGAACAGCGCATTAAGTTTATGGATGCTGAAAATAAAATATTTCAGGTAGTAATACCTACAGAAGATGAAATCGAAATCAGAAGCGGGCAAAGACGTACCGTAACTAAGAAAATATTTCCAGGCTATGTTCTGGTTGAGATGAATATGGATGATGATAGCTGGCATGTGGTACGCAACACTCCTGGTATTACAGGTTTTGTGGGAGGAGGAAATAAACCAACTCCTTTAGCAGAGAATGAAGTTAAAGGTATATTAAAACAAATGGAAGAAGGAGCTCCACAGGTAAAAGTGGGTTTCAGGAAAGGTGAGAGTGTTAGGGTGGTTGATGGACCTTTTACGGACTTTATTGGCACAGTAGATGAGATAAATATGGGCAAAGGAAAAGTAAAAGTAATGCTAACCCTTTTTGGCCGGGAGACTTCAGTTGAACTGGATTTTTTACAGGTAGAGAGGTTGTAAATGGCTAAGAAGGTTAAGGCGATCATTAAATTGCAGATACAGGCAGGTAAGGCTACCCCGGCGCCTCCCGTTGGTCCAGCATTGGGACAGCATGGCGTGAATATTATGGCTTTCTGTAAGGATTACAATGACCAGACTCAATCACAAGCGGGTTCAATTATTCCGGTTGAGATTACTGTATATGAAGATAGGTCATTTAACTTTATTACCAAGACGCCGCCGGCATCTGATCTATTAAAGAAAGCTATGAATGTTGAAAAAGGAAGTGGCATTACGGGACAAGAGGGAATAGGAAAATTGAATCGAAAGAAGCTGTATGAGATTGCTGAGATAAAGAAAAAAGATCTAAATACTGCAGATATCGAAAGCGCTGCCAGGATTATCGAGGGTACAGCGCGTAGCATGGGCATAGAGGTGGAACAAGCATGACCGTAAGAGGGAAAAAATATAGGGAATCAGTAAAACTTTTAGAAAAGAGCGATACTTATCAGCCTAATGAAGCTGTTGAATTAATAAAGAAGGTAGCTTTTGCTAATTTTGACGAGACAGTAGAGCTTCATTTAAGGATGGGAGTTGATCCCAGAAGCGCTGATCAACAGGTAAGGGGCGTTGCACTTCTACCGAACGGACTGGGAAAACAGATTCGAGTTCTTGTGTTTGCCCAGGGCGATGGAGCTAAATTGGCTAGTGAATCAGGTGCTGATTATATCGGCGGTGATGATATAGTTAAGAAGATTGAAGGTGGATGGGTTGATTTCGACGTAAGTATAGCTACGCCGGATATGATGGGGAAAGTTGGTAAATTGGGAAAGATTCTGGGACGAAAGGGACTAATGCCCAATCCGAAATCGGGTACAGTTGTTGCTGCTGAGGATTTACCAAGGGCAATAGCAGATGCTCGTAAAGGGAGGGTCGAGTTTAGATTAGACAGGACCGCTATTATTCATGTGCCCATCGGAAAAGTAAGTTTCGAAAGTGACAAGATATTGGAAAATCTCCTGGCCTTGATCGATGCTGTGATGAAGGCCAAGCCGGCCGGTGTGAAGGGGCAGTATATAAAAAGTGCATCTATGTCTACAACGATGAGTCCCGGAATTAAACTCGATTTAAAATCTACTGTTGCTTTAGCAACGGGTTCTTTGTAAAATATAATAGCTTTATATAGTGCCATTGACAGCAGGTGCCGAGCGGCTTAATTAAATGCCTGCCGAGGCTTACTAGATGTTTATAAACATTGGTTGGTCCTTGTGCGATGGCACAAGGATTTTTTATTATCAGGAAGTGAAATATGCAAAAAGATGAAAAAGAAAAAATAATAGATGAACTGGCGGACAGTCTCACCAAGTGTACTATTGTTATTGCAACCGATTATAGAGGATTGACGGCTAAGGAAATGGTACAGTTGCGGAGACAATTGACCGGGGCCGGAATAGAATACCGGGTTGCCAAAAATACCTTAACTAGGTTTGCAGCTGAAAGAAGCGGAATGGCCCAGATAGAAACACTTCTAGTGGGCCCGGTAGCTTTAACCTTTGGTTTTGATGACATCGTTGCACCGGCTAAAGTTTTGAATGATTATATTCGTTCAACAAATTCTGTGCTGCAAATTAAAGGTGGTTTGATGGGTGATCGCCTGCTTAATGGAAAAGAGGTAATAGGCCTTGGTAATATACCACCCAGAGAGGTGCTTTTGGGACAACTGGTCGGGCAATTAGCTTCTCCGATTCAATCATTACATAATGTTTTGAGTGCACCGTTGCGT
>CAZEAR010000094.1:0-5063 GCA_964510365.1 uncultured Dehalococcoidales bacterium
ACAAAACAAGGACATTTCCCAGACAGCTTTTTCCCATGATGGGTAACTTGGGGTATTTATGTTTAAGCTATTCTCCCGATTACGGTGCTGCCGGTATGGGCAAATTAGGTGAATGCATTGTTACCGATGAAGTCGCTTATCATTCTGTAGGAATAGCAGCCGGTACCATGGTGCAGGGAGGAATAGGCACTGCAGCTATTAATCATCGCGGCACCGAAGAGCAAAAGCAAAAGTATCTGGTCCCGGCGATAAAGGGTACAAAGGTAGCATCTTTTGCTTTGACTGAACCAAATGTCGGCTCGGATGCTTCGGCCATCGAGACGACCGCAGTTAATAAAAACGGCAAGTATATTTTGAACGGTACCAAGATATTTATTACCAACGGCGTGTTCTGTGATTTTGTGACCGTTGCTGCTGTTACCGATAAAAGCAAAGGTGCCAGAGGCGGGATAAGCTTGATTGTTGTTGAAGCCGGCACGCCAGGATTCACTCGTTCCAAGCTTAATAAGTTCTGCGCTTTATCCAGCGAAATCGGCGAATTAAACTTCGAAGACTGCGCCGTTCCTGAGGAGAATCTTATCGGTGATGAAGGCAACGGATACCGTATAATAATGGAAGTATTGACCGGCGGTCGGATCAGTCATGCGGCAAGAAGCATGGGGCTGGCGCGTGCCGCATTCGATGCGACTCTAGAATACGCTCAGACCAGGGTTCAATTCGGGCAACCTATAGCCAAGTTTCAGGCCAATGCATTCAAGCTGGCACGCATGGCTATGCAAATCGAAGCTGCTCGATGGCTGGTATATTATGCGGCCTGGCTATTCGATCAAGGAATCTATCATAGAAAAGAAGCGGCCATGGCCAAAGTATTTGCCAGTGAGGCTGCCGCATATGTAGCCACCGAGGGAATGCAGATTCACGGTGGCTTCGGCTTGATGGAGGAATCAGCGATTCAGCGTTATTTCCGTGACTCCAGGCTGGGGACGATTACTGAAGGCACCACAGAAATACAGGAACTGGTAATATCACGGGAGCTCGGCATAAGATAACAATTAACCTTTTTCACCGCCCAGAATTGCCACGGCGCTTACCTGTGGCGGACCGCCGAATGTATGAGAAAGCCCGTACTTAACGTTTTTTAGCTGTCGTTCCGGCAGTTGAGCTTTGCCCTGTATTTGTTTATAAACCTCATAAGTCATTCTAAGACCGCTGGCGCCTACCGGATGACCGAAACATTTCAGGCCTCCATCCGAATTTACCGGCAAGCCTCCGGTCAACTCGAAGAATCCCGAGTCGATATCTTCCTTTGCTTTCCCTTCAGGACTGAATCCGAAGTTCTCATAAATAATTAATTCGGTGCAGGTGAAGCAATCATGGACAATAGCTACATCGATTTCTTCTCGAGGATTTTTTATCCCGGCCTGCTGGTAAGCCTGGCTCGATGATTGTTTTAGCGCCTCCCAATGAAGCCAGTCGAATCCGGGCCTGGTATGAGGAAGTAATGGATCCATAGCCAGGCCGAGGCCTTTTATATACACAGGATCGTCTCTGTATTTCCTGGCTTTATCGGCAGGTACTATTATCGCAGCAGCAGAACCGTCGCTATTGCCGCAGCAATCGAAAAGGCCCAGCGGCCAGGCAATAATAGGAGCATTTAGAACCTGCTCAAGCGTTATCTTATTCCTGAAATGTGCCTTCGGAGATAAACTGCCGTTGAAATGGTTTTTCACAGCTATTTTCCCGATTGTTTTTTTACCTTCTTCGGGGCTTAGTCCGTATTTATAGAAATATCTGGTAGCGATTAAACCGAATGAACCGGGCGCTGTACGGCGCGCTTCCAGGACCGGCGTCATGCCTCTGCCTGCACCCAGTCCGGGGAAACCGGTATCCTTGAGTTTTTCGGCTCCCAAAGCAAGTACCATATCATACATACCGCAGGCTACCGCAAAACAAGCGTTTCTCAGAGCTTCATGGCCGGTGGTACACCAGTTTTCGACTCGAGTCATAGGGATGCTGTCGAGCTTCAACGCCCCGGATAAATGCGTGGCCCCAATGCCGATAGTCGGTGCAGTGGTAGTGCCGAACCAGCACGCCTGTATTTCTGACGGATCAATGCCGGAATCATCGTAAGCTTCGTAAGCAGATTCGATTACCAGATCATCGAGACCTGCATCCCAGCGCTCTCCGAATTTAGTGCAGCCCATACCGATTATAGCTACTTTATCTTTTATACTTTCCAAGTCAGTATCTCCTTATCTGATCGGCCTGCATTTCCAGAAATAATTGTACATACCTGCGCCCTCATATATTCTCCGGAAAGTCATTTCTACCGGCATACCGATAGCGACTTCGCTGGAATCGAAGTCCGTCATCATGCTGTATATCCTGGCATTTTCAAGGTCTGATTCAATCACTATTTGTGGTACTACAGGGTCATCACTCCTGCCCGCCAGATTATCCAGGGTAAACGTGAATATCTTGCCCTTATAATCGGATAACCTTACCTCCTCATAATTATCCTTCGATCGGCATTCGTAGCATACTCTCTGTACAGGATATGTTATCGTACCGCAGTCATTGCATTTGCTCCCGTGAAAACGAATCGACGAATTGCGTTCCCGCCAGCTGGCTGTAGAGGAAGGAAAAAGTCGGAAGGGTTCTCCGGGCTGAGCTTCCACAAGACCGCGATAGCTTAGATATCTCTCATAGCTGGGTAATGCTTGTCTGGAATCCAATAAAGCTTTATATCCCCGTTTATTGCCCTGTAGCTTACTAGAGCTGTTGGTAACATCAAACAGGAAGGTATCGCAGCCATCACCGTAACTAGCGACCAGAATCTTATCTCCTGCACTGGCTTCTTCAAGAGCTGATATCAGCATAATTAATGCATGGGCGCAGCCGCAGATTCCCAGGTTATTGATCAGGAGATCCTGTAACTGAGATTGAGTATCAAGTCCCAGTTTTTTAGCAAGCTGCTGCTGGACTCTTGAATTAGGCGCATATGCTGCCAATTTATTAATCTTATCGACTGACACTTGTTGAGTTTTAAGAAATTGTGATATCGCCTTTACCATATTTTCAATATAGCCATGTTCGATGATAAAGCGTTCTTCCCACGATTGTACATATCGATCCTTATCCAGTCTCCATACATCATACATTTCGTTGGATATAAAATAACTGGCTTCAAAAGTAGCTATAAGGTTTGCATCACTGCTTACCAATATAGCAGCAGCACCATCGCCGAAATACTGCTCGTAATCTGACTTGGGATACGCTATGCGGCAATCGGAAGCAACTACAATTATATTTTGAGCTGTACCACCGGTAACGGCATCATAGGCCGCTTTTAAGGCGTTGGTTCCGGCCCTGAGGCTGTTTCCAAAATCGATGGTTACAATATCCGTTCTTAAATCCGTGGCAGCCGCTACCAGTGCCGCGCATTGTTTTTCCTGGAATGGTGCCGTAGTAGAGGCAAAATATAGACCGTCTATACTATTGCGTTCGATGTTACCGAGACAATTAATCACTGCCTCAACCGCCATAGTAGCCGCATCTTCGTCATTGTTGGCTACACTTCGCTCACCACCCAGGGAACGTCTTCCCCAGGCAGCGGCAATAGCATCCCGGTTCAATCGCCACAATGGTATATATGCCCCGAAAGAGGCAATCCCAGTCATTAAAACCTCCTTATAACACTAAACAAGTTTTGTTGATGTATGCAGATGAATTCCATATTGAATTCAATAATATCCCGGCATTATTCAGATTTGCAGATGTTTATAACATAAAACGGTTACCGTTAACAAGTATGCGAATATTCCCCCACGATTTATTATTCGTGCATGAACTATTTAATCATACTTTTAACCAGCTTATTACAGCTATTGCACTAAGCCCGACGCCGGCTATAACCGCACCGATCCAACCAAGTAGATTGAGACAGGTTACTATTGCCCCTGCGATTACAATGCCGCAGAGTATCGCCAGAAAAGCATGAATAAATCTTATACCCATTAGAAAGGCGGCGATCGATCCCGTCCAGGCACCTGTGAAGGGGAGAGGAATAGCCACAAACAGGATTAAGCCGATGCGCTCATATTTCTCAATAAGCCCGGTGTGTTTACGGGTACGCTGTAAAATCCAGTCGATAAACCGTTCTCCTATTTCAACTTTGCTGATGAATTTAGCTATAACATCGAATAACAATAACAAAATGGGTACGGGGATCAAATTGCCGATGAAGGCTAATAAAAATGCGTAATACCAGGGCATGTGAAATACGGAAATAGCTACCGATAGCCCTCCCCGCAATTCCGATATCGGAAGGGCTGATAGTATTATTACAATTAATTCTTTGGTTATGCCCGAGTTTATTAACCAGTCGATCATATCGATTAATTGTTCTGCCTTAATTACATCGAAATTATTTTTACCATAATAGCTTATTTGGTCCTCAGTTGAAAGCATGCCATCAACGAAATACCGTTTTACGTAGTATGATAATAATGATTTAATATTAACAGGTCTGCTAAATTACCAAATCTGGCTTTAATATTAAATGACGCGGTGGTAAAATTATTGCTGAAGGAAAAGCTATGTCAGGACATTCTAAGTGGGCGCAAATCAAGAGACAGAAGGGTGTTGCCGATGCTCGCCGGGGGCAACTATTTACCAAGCTCACCCGCGAGATTATTGTTTCAGCACGCCAGGGAGGGGCTAATCCCGAATCTAATTTCCGACTGAGACTGGCAATACAAAAAGCCCGCGATAGCAATATGCCGTTGGAAAATATCGAGCGTTCCGTAAAGCGCGGAGGAGGCGAACAGGACTCGTCAAATTTAACCGAGCTGACATTCGAGGGATATGGCCCGAAAGGTGTGGCGATCATGGTTTCCGCTTTAACCGATAACCGTAATCGTACTTTATCCGATGTGCGTAACCTGTTTTCCCGTCATGGCGGCAGCCTGGGCGAAAACGGCAGTGTGGCCTGGATATTTGAAAACAGGGGAGTCATCACTGTGGATACAACAGGTAATGAGAAAGATGAAATAGCTTTACTG
>CAZEAR010000094.1:5073-8795 GCA_964510365.1 uncultured Dehalococcoidales bacterium
GCCTTAACCTCGCGCGAGAACCAAATAGCCGGTATCGATGCCGGAGCCGATGATGTAAGTGAAGGGAATGGATACCTCGAGATATACACCAGCCCGCAAAATCTGGAAAGCGTTCGTGAGATAATAGAGCAAAAAAAGCCGATTGTATCTGCGGAAGTTTCGCATATACCGCAAAATACTGTGATGTTAGACGAGAAAGGTACTATTCAAACTCTTAAGCTCCTGGATCATCTGGAAGAACTGGACGATGTTCAAGGAGTTTTCTCAAACGCTGACTTCTCAGAAGAGATACTGGAGAAACTGCGCGATCAGGAATAACTATGCGTATTCTTGGCATAGATCCGGGAACTTTGAATCTTGGTTACGGCATAATAGATGATATTGAGAATGGCGTCACATTTATTGATTGTGGGGTGTTGTCATTATCTTCCAAAACTCCTGTAGAACACAGATTGTGTTCTTTATATGACAAAACAAAAGAGATAATAGCGCAGTACAAACCGGATGAGGTGGCCGTTGAGGAACCTTTTGTCGCCGGAAATGCGCGTACGGCTCTGGCTATAGGCAGAGCACAAGCGGTAATTATTTTAGTATCGACGCAAAATGAATTGCCGGTTTTCCGCTATCTACCGGCACAGGTAAAACAGCAGGTAACCAATTATGGCGGCAGTAATAAAGCACAGGTAAAAGAAATGGTAAAATTGCAACTTGGAATATCCCATCAGATCGATTCTGATGATGCCACCGATGCATTAGCCATCGCACTGTGTCACATCCATTATAAACATTTGAACAACTTAACGGTTCAAAATCAGTAGGAGAAAAATGATTGTTGCCTTAGAAGGAATATTAGAAAACAGGTCTGTTGATTCCGCTATTGTTAAAGTGGGGCCTATAAGTCTAAATATTTATATACCGAGCTCGACATTGAGCCGCCTTGGAAATGTTGGAGATGCTGTCCGGCTTCATACCCATTTATATTTAAGGGAAGACAATGTAATGCTTTACGGATTCGCTTCGGATAGAGAACTGGGACTTTTCCGCAATCTCATTACGGTTTCAGGAATCGGTCCCAAAGCTGCCCTGGGACTGCTTTCGGCTTTTAATCCTGAGAGACTGGCCTCTGCTATAGCTGGAGGCAATATCGATTTGCTCAGCCAGGTCCCGGGCATCGGTAAAAAAACCGCAGGTCGCATTGTGCTGGAACTGAAAAGCAAACTGGAAAAAGAGTTCGAAGGACTCGTACTGCCGACTATGGAAAAAGGGGATGCCGATGTCGTATCAGCTTTAACCAGCCTCGGATATTCGTTGAAGGAAGCTGCCGAAGCAGTATCTTCTATATCAGGTTCTCAGGAGCTTGATTTAGAAGAGAGAGTAAGGTTAGCATTACAAAAACTGTCGACAGTATAAATATCTATCTGTTGCTTCCACACTTTTATTCCTGATAACGCTGATTTAATTTAATATTGGAGAGAAAAATGGCAGAAGTTCTACTCGGTATTTGCATATTATTACTTATCGTTCTGGTGTTTCTCGCTTTGAGAAGTAAAAGACTGGAGCCGATGGATGTTAAAAATGCTGTATCCAGTATGCTGACGGAGACAGGGCTTAGCGATAAGATTACCAGAATAGAGATTTATGCCAGGGACATAAGAGAAAGCTATAAATCATTCGAGCAAATGCTAAGAGTCCCCAAAGAGCGGGCGTCGCTTGGTGAATTAGCTCTTGAGAGTATCCTGTCGGATCAACTCCCTCCGGATATGTATGGAATAAGAGAGCCGATTTTAAATGGCAGGAGGCCCGATGCTTATATCAAGTCCACAGCAGGAATGATCTGTGTGGATTCCAAGTTTGTCCTGGATAATTATGGAAAGATGCTGGCAGCGGATAATGCTGCCGATAAGCAGAGATATGAGCGGGATTTTATCTCCGATGTAAAACGCTGCCTCGACAAAGTAGCTCATGATTATATCTGTCCCAATGAAGGCTCAGCAGAGTTTGCCTTTGCCTATATCCCGTCTGAGAGCATCTACTTTTTCCTGGTTAGCGAGGCCTATGAGATGCTGAGGCAGTATGCCAAAATAGGAATTCAAGTAGTATCACCTCTGACACTATCACATAAAATCGAACTTGTCAGAGCAGGAATAAACGCGAAGATACTGTCTGAGAAGGCGGATGAGGTTAAAAACAGCCTGGTAAAACTATCTTATAGATTTAATGAAGTCGATGATAAATGGAGAGTATTTTACGAAAGCCATTTCAGGAATGCCGATGCCAAGGCGGCGGAGTTAAATATAGCCTATAAAAACCTGAGGGATGAATTTGACCGGGTATCGAAAATGCCCGAAGAGTAAGCAGTGCAGAAAACTTGACATAATATTGTTATACTTATGATATAGTCGGTTATAATATATATAAAATGATTAAAGGACATACAGGTGCCACCGTTTAAAATTATTTCTGATTTTCGTATAACCGGAGATCAACCTCAAGCAGTGGACAAACTGATAGAGGGAGTAACGAGTGGTTACAAGAAGCAGACTTTGCTCGGCGTGACCGGTAGCGGCAAAACCTTCACTATGGCCAATATAATAGAAAGGCTGCAGAGACCGACTATTGTCATTTGCCATAATAAGACCCTTGCCGCACAACTGGCTACCGAGTTTAAAGACTATTTTCCCGATAACAGCGTGGAATACTTCGTAAGCTACTACGATTATTATCAGCCGGAGGCCTACATACCAAGAACCGATACCTATATTGAAAAGGATAGTGATATAAATGACGAAATCGATAAATTAAGGCATGCAGCCACACGCGCTTTGTTTGACCGTAGAGATGTCCTGATCGTGGCCTCTGTCTCCTGTATTTATAGTCTGGGAGAACCGGAAGAATACCGTAGCTTTATTGTTACAGTGACCAAAAATGACAAATACAAACGTGATAATTTAATTCGACGATTGATAGATATGCAGTATGAAAGAAATGACATCGATTTTTCCAGAGGTAAATTCCGGGTTCGAGGAGATACCGTAGAGATATTGCCTGCCTATGAGGAGACCGCAATAAGGATAGAATTCTGGGGTGATGAAGTCGAGCGAATAATTAAATTTGATTCACTTACCGGAGAGATATTGGCCGAGCCTGATGAAATCGATATTTATCCGGCCAAGCACTTTGTAACATCCCAGGACAAGCTTAAAGGAGCCATAGAAGAAATAAAAGTCGAACTGGCAGAGCGGCTGGCCGAGTTTAGAATGCAAGATAAAAATCTGGAGGCCGAAAGACTGGAATCGCGTACCAATTATGATATCGAGATGCTTACCGAAGCCGGTTATTGTAACGGTGTAGAAAACTACTCCAGACATCTGCAGCATCGACCGCCTGGCAGTGCTCCGTGGACATTACTTGATTATTTCCCGGATGACTTTTTAATGTTTATCGACGAGTCACATATGACGCTGCCTCAGATCAGAGGAATGCATAACGGTGATTATTCGCGGAAAAAGACACTGATTGACTACGGTTTCCGTCTGCCATCGGCCCTTGATAATCGCCCTTTGAACTTTGAAGAGTTTGATAATCATATTAATCAGGTTATTTATGTCTCTGCCACTCCCGGTCCTTACGAATATGAACACAGTAAACAGGTTGTGGAGCAATTGGTTCGTCCTACCGGCCTGTTGGAGCCCGTAATCGAAGTTAAACCGACCAAAGGGCAG
>CAZEAR010000095.1:0-8726 GCA_964510365.1 uncultured Dehalococcoidales bacterium
ACCATAGCCACTGGCGGGAAAGCCCTTTTCAAAAGGGAGACCTGAAATATGTCATCCTGGACCTGATAAAAGACAAGCCCAGGTACGGCTATGAAATCATCCGTGCGCTCGAGGAGCGTTCCCACGGCTTTTATGCGCCGAGCCCCGGCGTAGTCTACCCTACCCTGCAGATGCTGGAGGAAATGGGTTATGCTACAGCCGCAGAACGCGACGGCAAGAAGGTCTATACCATTACCGACGACGGCCTTAAGTTCCTGTCGGAGAGAAAGGACCAGGCCGATGAAGTTAAAAGCCATATGAAACATTGCTGGAATCCGGAGAACATGGGTATTTTTATCCACATGATGAAGGAGTTCGGCGAAATGGGGCAAATGATGAAACATCAGGGACGCAATGCCGACCCGGAAAAAATGCAGCGCATCGGCGATATTATCAACCGTGCCCGTCAGGACATCAGGACGATACTGGAAGAATAAAACGGTGTCTCCAGGGATCGAATCACGGGCAGACCTGAAAATACAACATATTAATAATAGAAAGGAGACTTGATATGGGTTACTTTACGATACTGGCGGCTATTCCGGGGTTCTTTCTAAGCTCATTCTTTTTCATGCTTCTCTGGGACGTTATCTCGCCCAGGTTAGGCCTGATGGACATCAACTATGTTACGTCCATGCTGGTCACCATCACGCTGTGGATAGCAGTAGCGCCCCTGGCAGCGGCAGCCGGAAGACGAAAAAGATGGTGAAAATCCTTTTTCAGGGATACTAGTCCCTACCATAGTGTGATCAATCGGAATTAAATCTGCGGAACCGGCAGGTCAGGAGCAACTTCATCGGATTGAAGGTTACCGGGCACATATAAATGGCTTTCCAATAATCTCTTTGATAAGATATCTATATGACTGACACCTTAAATACTAAACAACGCAGCCTATTAATGTCTAAGGTACATGGTAAAGACAGTACGATAGAAAAAAAAGTTAGGTCATATCTACATAAAAATGGATTTCGCTTTCGGAAACATGTTGCCGGACTACCGGGTAGCCCGGATATCGTTCTTCCTAAATATAAGGCAACCGTTTTCGTACACGGCTGTTTTTGGCACGGCCATTCGGGGTGTAGAAAGAGCCGTCTACCTACGACGAGGCAGGCCTTCTGGGAGGAAAAACGGAAAGCAAACCTAGAACGTGATGCAAGGAAAGTAATTGAGCTACTTCAACTTGGTTGGCGCGTTGCTATAATATGGCAATGTGCTTTAGAAAAACCAATAACTAGCACCAATACCATGTGTATGCTTATAGAATGGTTGGAATCAGACAAGACTCGGTGTGAGATACCAGATGTCTAACAACAGTATTCTTAAGGACTTCCCCAATCAAAAGCCTCTATACTTTGAATAAGTTCCGTAACCCTACCAGTTTCCTCACGCTTATCTAAATAGGATTTATATGACCTATAGGCATCTTCAATTAGTTGTTGATACATAACTACGCGTATATTCTTTCCCGCTAATGACTGCCTAGATTTATCTTCCTCATCAGGATCAGTCCAATCACCTAACTTTCTTCCTACAAGACAAATTACTTCTACAGGCTCCTTGCCCCGCCCTATCGAATGCAAAATTTTCGTCAAGGCAACCCTGTACTTATCTACCTGCTCAATTAGTTTATAAGTTTTCAAGACCACGTCTGCCTTTTTCAACTCTATAATCACATGTTTACCTGATGGATTTTTATATTTGATATCCACTCTACCATTACGCTCATCATCATCCAAATTAGCAGAGATTTTCCCCCACTCTTTTGAAACATTCTGTTCCATCCAAGGAGATTCAGTTCCCCTATCCCATGAAGGATCCAGCAACCACAGATGCTCATAAAGATGCTTCTGAATTTCCTTTTCAAGGTCAAGATTATTCACCTGATCCTTCAATTTGTTGATAACTGATAATCGCCCCTTAGTAATTTGATGATATAAAGATGCCTCTATATCATCTTGATTCGCGAATATTTCCGCAAGTGCATAAAGATTTTCCGGTGACATTTTATCTAATGCATCAAGATTTTCCTTAAAACGAAAATTTTCAAATGCAAGCACCGAGTAACTAAGTAAGGTCCTTTTATCTTCATCGGAATCTATAACAAGTTGATTCAATTTACCGAATAATGATTCGGCACGCTTCTTATTATCCTTTCCTAAACTATTGAACCATTCTTTAATAGCAGGTACTTTCAAAGCCCATTCGGTACCCTCTTTATTACGTAAATTCGTCCAAAGACTTTGAATATTCTTTAATTCACCCAACACCCATTCTCTTAAAGCTAGATAACGGGGGTCGTCCTTTTTAATTTCCTGGCGACTGGTGGTTGCACTGTCTTCATCTTCATCTATATCCAAAAAATCCGCATGTATTTCACCCATGAGATATTTCGTATACATACCTCCCTCAACGAAATCTTCTAATATATCCTCCTGAGCCAACTTCCCCCTGACCATTATCACAATTTTATTAAGGTTATCCCCTAAATCGTCTTTCAATTGCCCCGACATAGACACAGAGCCTATCCAACCAGAAACCTCATAACCATTGATTTTATTTGGTCTTTTTTTATGTTCTTTCAAGACTTTTTTTCTGCAATAAGTCACATATTTCTCGCTACCTTCCCCATAATGCCATAAGTACTGAATTTTATGAAAATAATCTCTATCTTTTATTCCGATAGGATTACCGTTAATATTAACCTTAAATTTATATTCATCTCCTATAATGCTGAAACGCCGTGCAAGTCGTTTTTTTAATGCATTTGCAGTCGTAGTAGTACCACGCTTTAAATCCCGAATAGTCACACGAGTTCCTTGCTTATTAATCGTAATCTTATTCTCGGGCAAAGCATCAGGATGATATTCTCCAATATTATTCTCTTTATCTTTTAACTGATTCTGTATTTTAGTCGCAGACATTACAAAGCCATTCCTACTACCATCTTTCATTGTTTGTATTTCGATAACATTTGCTATCGAAAACAGCGATAATTTCCCGATTCCCTTCCTCCCCATTACAGGTCTACCTTTTTTAGTAACTGCTTCTTTAGGTTGTTCTCGTCTATTGTATCCCACACATAAATATTTATTATTTATATCATCATAGGTCATCCCGCAGCCATCATCTGTAATTACTATTTCGTCTTTTCCTATAGTGATACCCACGACCTCGGCATCTGCATCCCAACAATTAGCCACTACCTCAGAAACAACAGCTGGGATATTGCTATACAAGTTAATGCCAAGATGATTCAGTACATTAAGACTAAGGGTCATCTTATATATCTTATCAGCCATAAATAACCTCCACTATATGTCTTAAAATACTGTTACCAATTACTATCCCGAGATCGACTGGAACGGCATTACCTATATGCCTTCCAAGTTTTTTTATAGAAAAAGGCAATTCCGGATCAATAAAATCATATTCCGAAGGAAAGGTCTGTAATAAGGCTCCTTCTCTTAATGAAAGCGCTCTATCTTGTTCGGGATGGCCGAACCGACCAGTTCCGTAGTTATAAAACTGTGTCGTTATCGTCGGAGCTAAATCATCCCATGCCATACGAGCATATACACCACTATAGGTATTACCCGTATCTTTTTGGTGGCAAGGAGAAATAAGATTTTCCGACCAGTCTTTCCACGTTCCCCCAGGTTTCGATTGTTTAATACGCATTAAGTTTATCTCCGCAAGATGTGATGCTCTATGCAAAGGATCACTAGCAGAGATTTCTCCGGCAACTAGAACCTCAAGGTTACCGATTCTATCTCTTACGGTTTCATATTCTTTTTTCGAATAAGTGGTCGGAATTAAATTAATCGGGCCAAACTTCGATGCTAATAAAACTAATCTCTTCCGCGATTGTGGTATGCCATAGTCGGGACAATAAACCATTCTCCATGATACTTTATAACTCAGATCTTCCAATTTAACGATGAAGTCTGTGAATATCTTAGTTCGTGCTATCGCAGGTACATTTTCTGCCGATATTATATCCGGCCGAACTTCTTCTATTAAATTAGAGAACGAATCCAATAGCTTCCATTTATCATCCTCTACACGTTTTTTATTCTTTTGTGTATGAGTGGAAAATGGCTGGCAAGGAGCACAGCCGACCAGTACTTTGATACAACCTTCGGGATACAAATTTTTCAGATCGTTACCGTTAAGCTCTTTGACATCTTTACAAATGAATGTACTTCGGTTATTTTTCTCATAAGCATATTTGCATGTTTTATCCATATCAATACCGGCAATAACAGGAATCCCGGCTTTTATCAAACCATGCGTCAACCCACCTACGCCGCAGAATATATCCACTGCAGCTATACTAAATTCAATCATAGGTTTTTAAATTATATTAGCATACCTTCGGATGGATGCCAATATATTCATTTTATTCCATATATCATGTCTACGCACGACATGTTAAATAGCATCTTACTAAAATTACATCAGGGACAAGTTTATCGGATTAACGTTTACCGTGTATATGTAGCATCAGAACTGAAAAACAACGATATCATCGGGCAAGTTTAAATCACCCACCCTCCGCATTTTTCTTACATCCTACCACCTTGTAGGGGCGAACATATTTAAACCCGATTGACAATCTAAAACTCAATGCTATAATGCTCGTATAGGAGGTACGTGTGAATAATTTTAAAATGGATATGTATTATGATAATAGAAAATTAAAAGAACTCCAACGAAAATTAAAAAGCATAGATGGTCAACATGAAGTTCCATTAACTGAATTATTACCTGATACTTTTGTCCAAAGGCATACGGATTTTCAAACTCTTCAAGCAATGATTTATGCAAGCGGTATCGAAAAAGAAGAGGAATTTGGTAGTGAGAATTTCTCTAAGTTTATTTCTACTCATACCCAATTTAGTAATTGGGATAAGATGTTGGAAATTGCTACTACCGAATATGTAAAGAGAAAGCTGGGTTTATAAATCATTTTTCACGAGTCGCGTTACATTCAGTAATTCACTAACATTTTTTATACTGATATATATTTTTATTGTAAGTCCTTTTATATCTATAATTAATCTCCCACGTTTCTTTAAAGTATACTTATTCAATAAATATTCGCTCAGGTGATTTACTAACAGTAAAACAGGGAAACAAGATAATATAAAAGCGAAGATTTAAAGATGCTTCCCGGCGAGGCCGGTATTACAGGTCGAGGACCAGGTTTCTTCTTACCTTGCGTTCCAGCAGCGCCGGTATCAATAACGATAACAGGGCCAGCAAGGTAAGAACCAGCCAGCCGATAAAGCCCAGGGCATTCCTGCTGTCCAGGGCTACCAGCGTCAGGATAAGAAGCTCCGGACCGAGAAGGATCAGTACCTTAGCCCATCTCTGTCTCGCTCTGACAAATACGGCCACTGATAATGCCAGCACGGCGAAACTAAGGGCAATCCAGGGGGCAGCTTCAATGACTTTTCCCTGAATCGGAGTGCCGCCTCCCATGGTCAATGCTATCACCCAGCTCAACACCACCGGAACCGGAAGCAGCATTAAAGACACGAACAGCCAGTCCCGCCGCATAATCTGCACCGCGAGCACGATAATAATAAAGGCAACGACAGGTACATAGGCGATAGCGACGAACCATATTTTGCTGATAGGCAGGGAGATGATAAAAACGCCGGCGACGATGACTGGGATCAGCAAATAACCCATCCAGGGGAATAACCATACCGGCTTGCTGCGAATCCAACCGTAGATGACGGTGATAATGGTCGCCAGTACCAGGCCGACCAACCAGATAGTGTCGTGCCACATCTCCATAGCGAAAAGAGCAGCAATCAAGAAATGGGGCAAGGCGGCAAAAAGGGCCTGTTTCCAGTTGCCCTGGCTATATACCTCGTAAATCTGTTTGGCCAGCACCTTGGACGAACCCAGCAATTTAGCTGCGTTTACCTTCGATTCCTCTTCGGAATAGCCGGCCTCCCTGAATTCCCGAATCCTATCCTCGAGATGCCCGCGGATTTCTCGAATAAAGTCGTCTTCTACAACGGGATCGAGCTTCAGACAATTCTTAATGCTGCTTAAATAGTTCAACTACCCGATATCCTCCTCCAATTTGTAAGCAGGATGCATAATCAGGTCCACAGCGGTAGAAAATCCCTTCCAAACAGATAAGCGCTCCTCCAGGGCCATTCGCCCCTTTTCCGTAATAAAGTAATATCTTCTCTCCTGTCCGCTGGGCAATTTCTGCCAGGTACCTTTAATATAGCCGGCTCTTTCCAGGCGATGCAGAGCAGGATAAAGGGTACCTTCCTTGAACTGGAAATAACCTTTACTTTTTTCTTCGATCTCCTTAATAATCTGGTAACCATACACCGGCTTATAGCTGGTCAAGCACAGCAATAAGGAATCAGTACTGCCTTTTAATAATTCGCGTCCGTAATTCATGATATTAACTCCGATAAAAATAATAATTCGTTGACTTTACTCTAAGTTATCACCTGCAGCCGACATAGTCAAGCCCGCGGTAAACATGTCCCAATTCAATAATTTATTAAAATTCGGAACATCAATTTTTTCTATTTTTAACTATTCTATTTTACCGGCTTATTGTTGTATAATCAGATATTAAATTTTGGGGATGGCTAAAATGCGATATTCAATGCCCGCCTATCTATCAAGAAAGCCCGAAAGGGTTTTATCGTCGGCGATCATACTGGTACTGGCCGTCTTCCTATTAATAACATTAATTAATTCCACAGCAGTATATTCACAGGAAAAGGACTACCCGGAGCCGATATATCCTCCTGCTAACGCAACCGATGTACCGGTAACGAAAATAGTATTTTCCTGGAAACCGTTTTATGTCGCGACTAATGAGTATACCTTCCAGCTGTCCAAAAACAACGAAATGGACCCCCTGATAGATGAAAAGAAGGTGAACGGTACCACATATCAATATCTGGCCACACTGGAATACGATACTACTTACTACTGGAAAATCTGGGCTTCCGATCCCCTCGGAGGCCAGCCGGTAACATCTATTTTCATCACCGAATCCAAGCCGGTGGAGACAGCGCCGCCCGCTGAAGATGACTCATCCAAGAGCTTCTTCGAAAGTATGGATATGACTCTTATCGGGATCATTGCCGGAGGCGTTATCGTCGTCCTGCTGGTTGCCTTTGTATTTCTTAAACCGAGACTTTTCCCGTCGGGAGCCGGTCAGCAGGCACAGTGGCAGAGTCCAATGGGCCCGATGGCGGGCGGACCGATGGGACCGGGCCCGATGGCAGGTAGACCGATGGGGCCGGGGCCGATGGGACCAGGCCCGATGGCAGGCGGACCGATGGGGCCAGGGCCAATGGGACCGGGACAGATGGGAACCGGACCGATGAGACCTCAACAGGCAGGGCCGCAGCAAAGCTGTCCTTCATGCGGGATGCAGAATATGCCGGGGAAAAAATTCTGCGGCAATTGCGGCACACCCATTGCCATGCCCGGCCAACAACCTGCAACAGGTATACAGCAGACCATGCCCGGCCAGCAGATCCCACCGGCAATGCCACAGACAAACACTTGCACCACCTGCGGAACTTCCAACCCACCGGACCGTAAATTCTGCGGGAATTGCGGCAGCAACCTGGCAGGCCCGTTCCAGCAGCAAGCGCAGCAGCAAAACGTAGAGGTTATCCAGTCATATACATGTCCCATATGCGGAGCAGTCATTACTGCCAATTCCAATCCCTGCTCCAATTGCGGCACCTGGCTGGATTGGGGATGAAAATTTAAACGATTTTTTATCCTCCCGATACCGTTTGTAATACCTGACGTATACCAAAATCCATCGTCCAGGCGTTAAATTTTGTTAATTTGACAAAAGCTCCGGCGCTTAAGTATAATCCCAGTGGTTCGTTATAAGAACAAAAAATTATCCCTCTACCACCCAAGAGGTTTTTTTATGGCCAAATAAAGAAGATTTGTAATCACCACACAATTTAATAAAAAACCACTAAGGAGGGTTTTATGGAACTAAGTCGGCGAGAGTTCTTAAAACTGTCTGGCGCCGGAGCAGGCGGAGCAGCAATCTTCGGCATCATCCCGCCAGAGCCAGGTCTGGCAGCAAGTGTACCTAAATCCATACCGCTTCATAAGAAGTTCGTTGAATCTACTACTATCTGTCCTTATTGCGGCTGCGGTTGCGGATTTATCGCAGGCTCTAACAACGGTACACTGGTCAACATCGAGGGCGACCCCGACCACCCCATTAATCAGGGTGGCGCCTGCGCCAAAGGAGGCGCCCAATTTCAGCTTGGAGCCAGCAATCCACGAAGACAGCCCAAGGTGAAATATCGATCTCCCGGTTCCTCCACATGGGAGGAGAAATCATGGGACTGGGCATTGACCCAAATCGCCAAAAGAATCAGGGCTACCCGTGAAGCAACCTGGGTAGAGAAAGACAAGAGCGGTTTGACGGTCAATCGCACCGACGGCATAGCCTGCCTGGGCGGTGCCGCACTGGACAACGAGGAGTGCTATCTCCTGGCCAAATTAACGCGAGCCCTGGGACTGGTATATATCGAACACCAGGCGCGTATATGACATTCCTCTACTGTAGCGGCTCTGGCAGAGTCGTTCGGTAGAGGAGCAATGACCAATCACTGGAATGACATCAAGAATGCTGATGTCATTCTGGCCATGGG
>CAZEAR010000096.1:0-8710 GCA_964510365.1 uncultured Dehalococcoidales bacterium
ATCTTGGTTACGACAATGCCCTGATTCAAAAAACTGAGGAAGGCGATTATTTTGTCAGAATAGGGGAAATAACAGCTGATGAGAGGCAGGCTTTAACTGCCGGTCTGGAAGAATCTTTGAATACCAAGGTAACAGTTCGTGATTTTTATGCGGTATCACCTATTATCGCCACCGAAACCGGAAAGAATGCAGCTATCGCTATCGGTATAGCCGCTTTAGCAATGTTGATTTACATCGCCTGGGCATTCCGGCGCATGCCGAACCCGTTTCGCTGGGGCGTATGCGCTATTATCGCCTTGCTTCATGACGTATTGATAGTAATGGGAATATTCTCTATTATGGGATTCGTAGCTGGAGTTCAAATAGATGCCATGTTTATCACCGGTATGCTCACGGTGGTCGGCTACAGTGTTAATAATACTGTGGTGGTCTTCGACCGGATCAGGGAGAATGTCAGTAAAGGTATAAGCAAAGATTTTGCAGTCAATGTCAATGCCAGTATGCTGGAGACCATGGGACGGTCATTGAACACCAGTCTAACCACTTTGTTCGTTATCCTTGCTTTATTCCTGTTCGGGGGAGTGACTATCAAATACTTTGTTTTGGTGTTGCTGATCGGCGTAATCGCTGGCACTTACAGCTCGATGTTGATAGCCGGTCCTTTGATGGTGGTTTGGAATAATATCAGTGCGCGACGGATTGCTGCCCGGAAAGCTGCATAGGGCTTTAATTTTTCTCCGTTATTTTGAGAACTGTGATATATTCCTTTATTAAATGATGATTCCGTGTTTGTCTTTTATGATATCCAGAAAGCTAAAGAAATCTATCTGATCTGATTTCTGCTCCTTTTTGCCGAACGGGTCCTCTATTTCGGCCTTGCCCAGTAATACATTGAATGTTGCTGCCACCGAGGCCGATAAGGCTTCATAATTGTATCCGCCTTCCAGGGTGATAATCAGATTACCTTTACATAATGTATCAGCCAGCACTTTTATTATTTCCATGATTCTGGCAAATCCGGAAACGCTTACCTGCATCAGAGCCAGACCGTCCATCCAGTGAGCGTCATAACCTGCTGAGACCATGATAAGCTGCGGTTTAAAACGTCTGGCTACCGGTGCCAGGATATCCTCATAAACCGCCTGGTATTCTTTATCGCCCCAGCCGGCGATTAGCGGCACATTTACCGTATATCCCAGGCCGTCCCTGGCTCCCGTCTCCTCTATGCTGCCTGTCCCCGGATAGAAAGGATATTGGTGCGTGGAAAAATATAGAACGTTTGAATCGGCATAGAAGGTATCCTGAGTGCCGTTGCCGTGATGGACATCGAAATCGACGATAAGTACGCGGTCGATATCATAATTGGACAGGGCGTACTTGGCGGCGACGGCTATATTATTAAATAAACAAAAACCCATTGAGTGCCAGCAGGTTGCATGATGGCCGGGTGGCCTCACCAGAGCAAAGGCACTGTCGACTTGATTGCTCATTACGGCTTCAACGGCTGTTATAGCGCCGCCGGCGGCATAGATTGCTGCCTGATATGAACCCGGAGATATTATAGTATCGGGATCGGGACGGCCGCCGCCGCTATTAGCCTGTTGCTCTACATTGACGATATATTCCCTGGCGTGGACCATCGACAGTTCATCCACCGTGGCCTGCCGGGGGGATAATGATATAAGCTCGTCTTTAAGGCCGTCCTCTTCAAGCATGGACATAATAGACGTCAGTCTCTGGGCGTTTTCACAATGTGACCCGGTATTATGTTCCAGGTAGACGGGATCATAAATATAACCTACTCGCATGTTTGCTTGTTTCTCATGAAAGACAGATCAATAAATAAAATACGATTGAATAACATAATATCAGAATGCCGGATAATCGGGCAATTTTGTAACTGCCGCATTTTTATCTTGGTGGGCACTGATTACTCATGGTATACTTGAAAGTCGAGGTAATTCAATGGCATTGGACTTGGATCAGATTGCTTCCCAGATAGAAAATATGGCTGAGGCCGTTAAATTACGGGAAGATGAGAGTATAGAAAGAATCGGGTTAGCCCTCGAAATCATCAGGTCTTCGTCAGCCGCATTGCAGCAGCTAAATCAGAAAATAAGGGAAAGTAAAAGTACCTGGCTGGTACCGGAACTGAAAGAGAATATAGACGCTTCTCATGCAGCCTTATCCTGCCCGGATAGCTATGTAGTGCTGGCTACCGACGGGTCCCATATAGATGCCGACCGGCATTATTCGGTCCACTGCTTTTTAATAAATATTGGCGTTGTTCAATTGCAGTATGGCCGGAATCCCGATGCCAAATTATTTAGCGTTCCGCGCCTCTATTTCGAGGATAGCGAGGTGACTATTAACAGCGATGACGGCAAACAGGCCTTAATCGAGGGGCAGCTTCTCGGATTAAAGCGGGGGAATGAAGAATACCGACTATTGGCTCAGGATGCAGGAAAACTGACCGGTGAATTGCCCGCATTATTGCTGGTTGACGGTTCGCTTATATTATGGGGCCTTGCCGGGCAAACTTATCCCGAGTTTGTGGTCCGTGAATTTTTAGATAACGGTATCATTAAATATTTTGAGGAAATAAAAAAATGCGGGATGTCAAAAAAATTAGCGCTGGCCAGCTATATCAGCTTTCCCAGGACTACTGAAGTTGTCAATGCGCTGCGTATTGCTGTCTGCCCGTACAGTCCGGTAGACTGTGATTACTATTGCTCGGGCAAAACTCAGGATAGAGAATGTGATAGTATTAACGGGCTGAGAGACAGGGATATTTTTAATCGCATATTAAAGCCGGGTGAAAGATCGGCCGTGTTCAGAAGTCGGTCTTCTATAGTAGAAAAATATTATGGAGTCCATCAGATCAACTTTTTCTATTTAAAGCTTGACGAAGAAGTCGCTCGTGTGGAATTCCCGTCGTGGATTGCCGATGATTCGAATCTGGTAAATATCCTCCACTCGACAGTTATCGACCAGTGTACAAAAGGATTGGGCTATCCCGTTGCCTTAAGCGAGGCCCATGAAAAAGCGGTTATTACCGGTGCCGACAGGGAGCAATTCTGGAGGTTGGTTGACCGGATTCTGGCCGAAGACCATATGATATTGAGAAATTCGGCCAAACAGATGAGTAAGAGGACAAGATGGATTTAGAACATAAAATTGCTGAAGTTATTGAGTCCAGCAGTTCTGAATATCTGGCACAGTGCTACGACCTGAATCAATCGCCTCCACTGGGGGCTATGGTAAAAACAACTGATAATCTGGATGAAGTATACGGCGTAGTTTACAGCACCGAAACGCACAGCATTGAGATGGGCAGGCGCGCCATGGCCCGGGGCAAGGACATGGAGACCTCGGAAGAGATCTTCAAATCCAATCCTCAATTGGCTAAACTTTTTATAACCGACTTCCGGGTTTTAGTAATAGGCTATTGTCACCAGGGAGATTATTATCAATACCTGCCGCCGAAGCCGGCTCCTATTCATAACTTTGTATACAATTGTCTGCCTGAAGAAGTTAAAGCTTTTACTGGATCACTGGATTTTTTAACTTTGATTGCCGGTGCCCGAATATCGATATCGGTCGACGAAGTTATCGCTGCCTGCCTGCGCCACGCCGGGAGGTGTTATTCTGATTCCAATGCATTTCTGGTTAAAGCAGGTAAAGAGCTGGCCTGGCTTTTAGGTAACGATGTAAACAGGTTGAATTCTATTCTGAAGAGGCTTAAATAATGGCTTATGAAGACACTGGTATACCTGACACCATAGGTACTGTCATTTCGGGTTCGCTTATAGGTGGGGTCGACGTAAAACTAAATGCCGGCATGTCCGTCGAAGATATAGTGGTAGGCCGTTATGTGACCATAAGCGGTACCAAAAGGCGTTTTTTCGGTATAATCACCGATGTCAGCCTCGAATCTATCGATCCCAGAGCGGTTTTGAACCCGCCTGACAGCACTGATTCCTTAATAGCTCAGGTAGTTGTGGGCACGACCACGTACGGTAAGCTGAGCGTTTTGCCGATGTTGACTATAGCCGGAGATGCATCCAGTTTACTAGAAGGACCCCAGCCGGCGAAGACGGTGCCCGCACATTTCTCCGTAGTTTCCCTGGCCTCTCAACAGGATGTGGAGATGGTATTCGGCACCGAAGACGAAAAGCGTTTTCATATCGGTACTCCACTGGATATGGAGACTAAGGTTTGCTTGAATATTGAGGAACTGGTCAAGCGGTCCAACGGTGTTTTCGGTAAGAGCGGTACCGGTAAAACTTTCCTGACGCGTTTATTACTTATCGGAATGATTCAGAAACAGCAGTCGGTCAATCTGGTATTCGACATGCACAGTGAATACGGAGGGCAGGGAGGAAGCGAGAAGGGGTATCAGGTAAAAGGATTAAAGCAGTTGTTCCCGTCGAGGGTGGCGGTTTTTACCCTGGATGAAGAAAGTTCCCGTAGAAGAAAGGTAAGCACAGATTATATCGTAAAGATAGGCTATGATGAGATAGAGCCTGAGGATATAGAACTGCTCAGGCAGACCTTGAATCTGACCGAGGCCTCTGTGCAGGCGGTCTATTTGCTGGCGCGTAAATACGGTGATAAGAAATGGCTTGAGACATTTTTTGAACTGAGTGAGGAAGAGAGCAAGGAATTAATTACTGAACTGAGTATTCATGAAAGCACCTATCGGAATCTGCGGCGCGGCCTCGATAGCCTGCGGCGGTTTCCTTTCCTGGTACCTCATGCGCCTGAAAACTCCGTGAAAATGGCGCTGGACTATCTGGAACGGGGCATGAATGTTGTCCTCGAGTTCGGCAGATATGACGACTATGTTGCCTATATACTGGTAGCCAATCTGCTCACCAGGAGAATATATGCCAGATACCGTGACCGGGTGGAAAGGTCTATGGGTACGGACGATATAAAACCTGATCCCCTGGTTATTACCATCGAAGAAGCCCATCGTTTTCTCAATCCCGAACTGGCATCACAGACTATATTCGGCAAGATCGCCCGTGAAATGAGGAAATACTACGTTACTTTGCTGGTTATAGACCAGAGACCCAGCGGCATCGATGATGAAGTGATGTCTCAGTTGGGCACCAAGATAACCTGTCTGCTGGATAATGAGCGTGACGTCGACAGTGTACTGGCCGGTGTAACCGGTAAAAGCGAGTTGAAATCGGTGTTATCGAAACTGGAGACTAAACAACAGTCGCTTATTTTCGGGCATGCCGTGCCTATGCCGGTCGTGATTAAGACCCGCGAGTACGGCTCGGCGCAGTCGTATAAAGAACTGGGTTTCCTTGAAGCCGGAGAATTGAAAAAACGGGCTGAAAAAGATATTGAAGATTTGTGGCCCGAGTAGAAGTTAAATATTTAAGGCGATTTTAACTATATACCTACCAATATTAGACTGCAAGATTAATATTTACTTAATAATATGATGCAATAACTATTGTGCATTAGACAGCGGAGGCTGACCCAAATGGTTATTAACCATAATGATGAATATCTCGGTTTAAACAGTTATGGGATGAAGAACATCGGCAATATTTATCGGAATCTTTCTACGCCGGCATTGTATGAGGAAACGGTAAGAAGAAGCGAGGGGCACATTGCCCACCTTGGCCCCATTGTGGTCAGGACCGGGCATTATACCGGCCGTTCTCCTGAAGATAAGTTTATTGTTAAAGAAGAATCGAGCCAGGATAAGATATGGTGGGGGAAATCCAACAATAAGCCGTTCAAGCTTACAAAATTCGATTATCTTTATCATCGGCTGCTGGCATATTTGCAGGGGAAAGACATTTTTATTCAGGACTGCTATGCCGGTGCTGATCCCAAATATCGCAGAAATATACGTATTATCACCGAGTACGCCTGGCATAATCTTTTTGCCCGTAATATGTTTATTCAAATTCAGGACGAAAAGGAACTGAAGAAATTCAAACCGGAATTTACCATTTTTACTTTGCCGCGCTTCCACGCCACTCCAGAGATTGACGGTACCCATTCCGATGCCTTTATTATTGTTAATTTCGGCAAAAAGTTAATTATCATCGGCGGTACCGGCTATGCCGGGGAAATGAAAAAGGCTGTTTTCACCGTGCTGAATTATCTGCTTCCTCAAGAGGAGGTTTTATCGATGCATTGTGCAGCTAATATAGGCCTGGAAGGCGATGTAGCGCTGTTCTTTGGCCTTTCCGGTACCGGGAAGACTACTTTATCCACTGATGAGAAAAGAAGCCTTATTGGGGATGATGAGCACGGCTGGAGCGATCACGGTATATTCAATTTCGAAGGAGGCTGCTATGCCAAGGTGATCGGGATATCCGGTGAACAGGAACCGCAGATATACGGTTGTACCCGTAAATTCGGCACCATTCTGGAAAACGTAACTATTAATGTAAAGTCGCGAAGGATCGATTTGAATGACTCGGTGTTTACCGAAAATACCAGGGCCAGTTATCCTGTAGCGCATATCGAAGGTTCGATTCGCTCAGGTATCGGCCCGCACCCGCAGAACATATTTCTGCTGTCTTGCGACGCTTTCGGTTTATTGCCTCCTATTGCCATGCTGTCCCCGGAACAGGCGGCATATTATTTTCTGCAGGGGTACACTGCTAAAGTCGCCGGGACCGAAATAGGAATCAGAGAACCGCAGGTGGTATTCAGTCCCTGCTTTGGCTCTCCCTTTTTAGCCCTGCCGCCTATAAAATATGCCGATCTTCTTCTGAAAAAAATTATTGAGCACAAAACGAAATGCTGGATGGTAAATACGGGTTGGATTCACGGAGGATTTGAAAAAGGTAGAAGGATATCATTACCGTATACACGGTCGCTGATTAGAGAGGCCATATCGGGAAGCCTGCTGAAAAACAAGATGGAAGAGGTTCCTGTCTTTGACTTGAGGATACCTGTTTCATGTAAGGGTGTTCCGTCGGATATCATGAATCCTGTTAATGTCTGGCAGAGCGGTGAGGAATATAAGAGCGAGGCAAGAATTATCGCGAAAAAATTCATTGATAATTTCAGCCAGTTCGCCGGCGACATTTCTCCGAAAGTAGCGGAATCCGGGCCAAAGCTGTAATAATAGACCGGTATTTATCTCTGTATATACACCTGGCTCAGTGTCGGGACGCCCATAGCACTGATTTTGTAATCCTTAACAAAGGGTTTAACCAGGATATAGTTCGTGTTATACCACAAGGGTAAGCAGCCGGCATCGTTTATCAAAATCTGTTCGGCTTGTTGATAATAAGTGGCTCTGATTGCCTCATCTATCTCTACAGCCCCCTTGTTAAGCAGGGCATCGAATTCCGCATTACTGTAGCCGCCGACATTATGGTCTGCTCCGCTGCGAAACAGGACATCCAGAAAATTCTGGGGGTCAGGGTAATCCGCAATCCAGCCGTAAGTATATATCTCATCCAGCTCTTCTTTTAAATAATGAGGCAGAGAAAATATTTCCCATTGCAGCAGGCGTACCGATACTTCCACGCCCAGGTTTTGTCTCCAGTCCTGAATCATGGCGCCGATATAGTCGGATACATCTCCACCCTGCCCCGAATCGGTTATCGTAATATGAGGCAGGTTTTCAGGTTTACCGTATTTGGATTCGCTTATCAGTTGTCTGGCTTTTTCCACATTATATTCCAGTGTGGAAATGTTCTCGTTATAACCGGGGATACCGGGAGGCAGGATGCCGTTGGCTACCGTTCCTGTACCCCGCATGGTAAGGCCGATAATTTTATCTTTATTCACTGCCAGGCAAAATGCTCGACGTATATTCACGTCGTCGAAGGGTGGCTTTTGCGTATTAAAACCTATATAGAACGAGCTTAGTTCGGGAAATACATGCAGTTCCTTATAAAAAGGCCCGCTTTTATCTGTAGCTCTATCTATGAAGGTTTCGGTAACCTGTGTCACATCGATCTCCCCTGTTTCGTACAGGGCCATGGGATTACCGGCCAATAAATGAAATACTACACGGTTTATCTGCGGCGGTTTTCGATAAAATGTCGGGCTAGCCTGAAGGACCAGCAGCGATCCGGGCTGCCATTCTTTAAGTTCGAAGGGGCCGGTGCCGTTCGGTTGGCGCCACCATTCCTTTGAGGATTCGACATTCTCATTGTCGACGACAAACGAAGTGGGATAGGACATCTTGGCCAGAAAATAAGCTTTGGGAGCATCGATCGTGACCTCGAGCGTATAATCGTCGATTATTTTGACGCCGCTTATTTCCGTAGCTTTGCCTTCTATTATGTCCTTAACTCCGACGATATCACCCAGATAGGTCGATGCTACCTGTGACTTTGTCTCCGGATTACATGCCCTTTCCCAGGAGTATTTAAAGTCGGCGGCTGTCACTTCCCTGCCGTTGTGGAATGTTACGCCTTTTTGAAGTGTAAAAGTATAGACCTTCCGGTCTGCGCTTATCTCCCATTTTTCAGCTATATCGGGCGCCGGTATCAGCTTTTCGTTTAAACGTACCAGGCCGCTGAATATCTGGGTGACATATGTATGAGAAGACAGGTCACTGGAGATGGCTGGATCCAGAGTAACCGGGCCCACATCCCAGAGATTGAGGTCGCCTTCCGCCGATACCGTGGAACAGCTGGCGGCAGCCAGAGGCAGCACGGCCATTATGATGACAATAATCGAGAGTAGTGTTATTCGACATATGCTTTTA
>CAZEAR010000097.1:0-4641 GCA_964510365.1 uncultured Dehalococcoidales bacterium
GCATAACAAATTAAAGGCGGCGATACCTGACACAACTTCATATCAGCCTATCAAGATTGCCGCCTTTAACATAAAATTATTTTAGATTTCCTGAGACAGGATCTTCGCTTTTAAAGTTTCCCATTCGCTCAGTTTAAGCACGCACAGGTTCCCTTCTTCACCGATCTCAACGTGGTCATCACCTAATTTGACAACAGGACAGCATGAACCCTGTGAGCATAACGTTATAACCTTCATTCTATTTGCCTCCTCAAATGATATTTCATATATTTTATGTTGATCGTCTTATTTTGTATGTGACATTTATCTCATAGAATTTATTATGAACCAATTCAGAATAACCACCTCAAAATCGCAGCACTCATATTTTCTTGACAAACATGCTTAACAAAAACTATAGTTCTTTAAACGGATTGGATAGTCAATCTTTTTAAATGAATTATTAATAAAGGAGATAATTGTGGGAGAAAGGGTTGCAATATTTATAGACGGGAGTAATTTATATCACTCTCTGGAAAATAAATTCAGGCGACACGATTTAAACTTCACCAATTTCATATCGAAGCTTTGCGGCTCCAGAAAACTATATCGTGCATATTACTATAATGTACTGCAAGACCCGGCTAAGCGCACTGATACTACCAAAGTTCAGCAGCAAGATTTTCTGGATATCCTTCATAAAACAGCATATTTAGAAGTAAGGCTTGGCGGGACTAAAGTATCACAGGGAGTTTCCATAGAAAAAGGCATAGACATTATGTTGGCAACCGATCTTATTTGCCTGGCCTGGAGTAATTTATATGACGTTGCCATCCTGGTAAGCGGAGACTCCGATTTTACTTATGCCGTTCAGGCGGTTAAAAATTTGGGCAAACATATGGAAGTTGCCTATTTCGAAAACGTAGTCTCCAGAGATCTTCTGGATGTAGCCGATAACCGGCATTTACTGGATAAGAGCTTTTTTGCCGGGCTATGGGCAGGTAAAAGATATTCCAAACGCAGAAAAACGGTAGCCAGAATTAGAAATCAGGCTACGCCCATATTAAATGCAACGACGCCGGAAACCAACAATTCTGAACAGGGATACGTACCTCAGACAGTCGAATAATCATACTTTTACTTATTTAATAAACCGTAGTTTATGGGCTTGTATTATTCTTTAGATAGTTTTGATGGGCTAGACTCTGATTGGAGAACGATTCAATCAAAAGTTACATCCAGTTCTATTTTCTCATCTCCGGAATGGAGCCGGACATGGTGGGAACATTTTGGTAATGGATCCAGGCTTTATCTGGGAGCAGTAAAAACCGATAACCTTACCATCGGAATAGCACCGCTTATGGTTAGAGAAAGTACTGCCTGCTTTATCGGCAGTATCGATCTCTGTGATTACCTCGACTTCATCGTTAAACCGGGAGAGGAGAAAATCTTTTTCAAAGTATTGCTTGATAATCTCAATGAGGAAGGTATAACAACGCTGGATTTAGCACTGCTTAAACCGGATTCGCCGGCATTGACTGTTCTGGTAAATACCGCTAAAGACCTTGGCTGGGAAACATCGGTCAGCCGGGAAGATGTTTCTCTGATACTTGATTTACCCGCTGGCTGGGAAGATTATCTTAAACTATTATCCGGCAAGCAGAGACATGAGCTGATGCGGAAAATGAGAAGACTTAATGAAGCAGGAGAAATAAATTTCAGGTCAACTGACCGTAATACATCGGCAGAAATGGAAATTTTCTTCAAATTATTTCGCGATAGTAGGGAGGATAAGGCCGAATTTTTAACTCTACAAAGAGAAAAATTTATCACTTCTATTGCTGCTGCAATGTCCGCTATTAACTCTTTAAGACTGAATATTCTTGAGCTTAATACATCTCCCATAGCCGCGACCATGTGCTTTGATTACCGAAATGACGTGTATCTTTACAACAGCGGTTACGACCCTGGATATGGCTGGCTGAGCGTAGGTTTGATTTCTAAGGCGCTGTGTGTTAAAGATAATATCCAGCGGTCGAAAAAACGTTTCGACTTTCTCAAGGGCGATGAAAAATATAAATATCATCTGGGTGGACATGAGATATCTTTATCCAGATGCATATTAAAACATAATTAATACAAAATACTGGAGTTATCTAATTTTATGCCGGAACAACTCAGAATAGCCATGATCAGTCTTCACAGCTGCCCTTTAGGCAAATTGGGAGGACGGGATACCGGTGGTATGAATGTCTATATCAGAGAACTGGCAAGGGAACTGGGAGCCAAAGGTCATATCGTAGACATTTATACCAGAACCCACCGACCGGAACACGATCAGATAATTAACCTCGGGAATAATAACCGGTTAATTCATATCGAGACCGGAGCCACCGAAGAAATACCCAAGATAGCTTTCTATTCCTATCTGGAAAGGTTCATTTGCGGAGTAGAGAATTCCAGAAGTTCTACAATTAACAGTCGATACGATTTAATACATAGCCATTACTGGCTGTCCGGCCTTGCCGGAAAGCATTTACAGTTGTGGTGGCATGTACCGCATATAACTATGTTTCATACACTGGGTGCAGTCAAAAACCATATTGGCATCGGTGAAGACGAGACCGAGTTGCGAATCCAGGGGGAACGTGATGTCGTACATTCCTGTGAACGAATAATTGCAGCTACGTCAAGAGAAAAGGAAGACCTGATCCATTACTACGATGCCAGACAGCAAAATATAACGATTTTGCCATGTGGGATTAACCTCGATATATTTAAACCCATCGACAGGGAAACAGCTATCAAGGAGCTGGCTATTGACGATCGACGCACTATATTATACGTAGGGAGAATAGAACAACTTAAAGGTACGGGACAGCTTCTGAAGGCAATGAGCCGCATTCAAGAATCCATCTCAGTAAGGCTTCTAGTCATCGGCGGGGATGAATCAAGCATTGTGGAAACTCAATCGCTATACGACATGGCAGACAAACTGCAAATTAAGGACAGAGTCACCTTTCTGGGATCTGTTCCCCATGAAATGTTGCCTCTGTATTATAGTATTGCTGATATCTGTGTTATCCCTTCTTATTACGAAAGCTTCGGCATGGTAGCACTGGAATCTCTCGCCTGCGGGACTCCGGTTCTGGCAACAGATGTAGGCGATATGAGAAATATCATTCGGACTGATTCCGAAGGCTGCATAGTCGATAGTAATTCTCCCGATCGGCTTGCAGAAAAGCTATCAGAGCTTTTGTCTAAAGGGAAAAAACAATCAAATGCCGGTGAAATAAGGAATTTATTAATAGCCGATTACAGCTGGAGTGATATCGCTGATAGAATAATTCTGGAATATAGAAGTGCTATAAAAGACTACCCTACTCCGATTCCGGCGGCTCTATAGTTTTTTCGTACCACAGGGTGCTTTCTAGCATCTTAAATCCGACAGAAGTGTACAACGCTATAGCACTTTCATTATCGCTATTAACCGTCAGGTCAATAATTTTTCTACCTTTATCCGCAATATATGATATACCTTTAAGCAGCAACTCTCTGCCAAATCCGGATCTCTTGAATTCAGGGGCAACTCCCATCATATAAATACGGCCTTTAATTTCACCCTTACGATTATAGTTGCAGTTCGTCCCGGTCCAGCAATATCCGACCAGCTGGCTTTCCTTGTATGCGAGGATAACATCTTCAAAACAATTACGCCTGAAATTCAACCACCACATAATATGTTCCATGTCACAGGGATTATATCCCCAGGTACCGTTAAAACAGCGATTCTGAATCTCAACCAGCTTTTCCACCTCGCCATGTTTAAGACGACAGTATTCCAAATTTGATTTCATATCGGTAGGAAGACCGGTTATTTTTAAGTCCAGTCTATATTCATGAGATTTGCGGACTAAAGAAAAGCCTAAACTCAATAACAACTCTTCCGTAGTTAGTTCAACCGGAGAAATGTTCATATGTGCTACCTTTGCACCCAGTTTTTCAGCACGCTTTATCGCACAATTAATTAGCTCACCGGGCAAAGTTCCGTTATAGAAATCAGGATGGACCATATTGTCCAGAACCACACGTCCGGTCCTAAGCTCAGGTATAACGCTTATGTAACCAACAATATTCCCCTCCGATTCGGCGATAAATAAATCCTCTTCAGGTCTATAATCAGGTTTTCCCAGCATTTGAGTCAGAACTTCGAGCGAATCGATCCGCCCGAAAGCGCTCATTTTGCTGAAATTCATATTGATACGCAAATATGACTTATAATCTTGAGAGCAATAGTTTCTGATAATATATCTTTGCATTTCAAAGCAACAATTGTATCAGGATATATAATTATCATACAATTTTAACCATGAAATATGAAAACGGAGGCCTAAAACTATAATGAATAATTTCTATGCAATGGTGATTACCCCTCATCCAGATGATGCTGAATTCGGCGTTGCCGGAACCGTTGCAAAGTGGACTGGAGACGGGAAAGAAGTCTTATATGTAGTATGCACCAATGGCAATAAGGGAACCAATGACCCCGATGTGCTCCCGCAAAAATTAGTTGAGATTCGGACGAAAGAGCAATTGGCTGCTGCAAAATTACTTGGAGTAAATGAGGTTGTTTTCCTGGGACATGATGACCAGGCACTGGAA
>CAZEAR010000097.1:4651-5750 GCA_964510365.1 uncultured Dehalococcoidales bacterium
TCCGCTTAATTAGAAAGTACCGGCCTCAAATCGTGGTCAGCGCCGATCCTTATAAGCGTTATATATGGCACCGCGATCATCGCATTACAGGACAGGTTGTATTGGATGCCATATTCCCTTATGCCCGCGATCGTCTGGCTTATCCGGACCTGCTCCAGCAAGGATATGAACCTCATAAGATTCAAGAGCTGCTGATGTGGGCATCGGAACAACCGAACTATTTCGTGGATATTACAGATACTTACGATAAAAAAATAGCCGCGCTACGCTGCCACCACAGCCAGGTCGGAAATCTACCGGCGGAATGGGAACAACGAATAAGATCCAGGTATGAAGAAATGGCCAAGGGACATGGATTCGCACTTGCAGAAGCTTTTCATAGAGTCGAGATATCCTGGTAGCGCTTCTATTTAAGAAGATAGCCAGAGAACATCACCGCATAGAGCCGGGTCATGTGATCTGGCAATAAAGCTGGTATATTCTGCCTTCTCTCTATCGATGACAGTGGAATCGCCGTGGCCGGGATAAATGACTGTATCCTCGGGTAAAGTAAATATTTTATTCTGCAAAGTGTTCATTAACTTTTTAAAATCACCCGGGGTTCTGGTCTTACCCGGACCGCCGGGAAAAATGGTATCTCCCGATATAATAAATCTATCTGACAACAAGGATATGCTACCCGGGGTATGTCCGGGCGTATGCAGTATTCTGAGATCCATTTTCCCTACATATAAATGATCGCCATCGTTTAGTACAATATCAGGATCAATAGGCAAATTATTGGCATCGAGTGGGTGAATCGCTACCGGAACATTGATATCCTCTTTTAGCTCCATCAGGCCTGCGATATGATCGATATGACTGTGAGTTATTACAATATACTTGGGGATAGTATTCTTCAAGCGTTCCAGTATTTTATTTATTTCTCCAGGCACATCGACTATAAGACTTTCGCCGGTATCCCGGCAAACTACTATGTAAGTATTGGTGCTAAAAGGACCGAGCTCTAGTTTACCAATGCTGATTTTTCTGTCCTGAACAATATCGTCCATATTAATCGCTACAGCTATTTTACCTTGAAAGGAACACTCCCCTGCTC
>CAZEAR010000097.1:5760-8688 GCA_964510365.1 uncultured Dehalococcoidales bacterium
TCCCCATTAACATATAAAATCAATTCGTAGCTTCCCGATGGCCAGCCATTGGGAAGACTGTTTATATACATTGCGACATTCTTGCTTCCTTCGATAAGCTCAGTCCAGGTATCAATAACATAATCTCGAACACTTGCCGAACCTTTAATATAAACCCACTCCGCCACTATTGTGGTCCCGGCAGGTGCATTGGTTACATTAAAAGTACAGTAAATCCTCGGAGTATCGGAGCTAAACGTATATGTAATATTCTGAGGTCGATAATTTCTATCGATATTTGCGGTCATAGCCACATTGCTTATATATTCAGAATCAATCTTCACGTATTGCTCACCGCAGCTTATCCCGAACGTACATATGATAATCAAGGCCAGGGCTATTAAAAAGCCTGCTCTTTTCATAGTAAAATTCCTCCGTATCATATCTCTATATACCGTTTAAGTATGACTTTACTTTTACTATCCCGACTGCCGGCATACAGTTTATTCTAACATTTTGTCAGCATTCGTCACGAATTCTCCGATTATACTGAAATATTGCTCATGAGCTACAGCTAATAAATCATTATGTCCTGCACCGGAAATTATATGTATGTCCTTTTCCAGCGCAGCCGAGTTCTTATATAAATCTATTGCTTCCTCAGCAGGTATGATTTGATCATTATCCCCATGGATAATGCAGGTCGGTATTTCAATGGATTTCATCTTTGCCCTGTTCTGAAATATACTGCCCGATTGTATTTTACTCTCAGTGGACTCCAGATATGACCACAATTGTCTGAAGTTATATAACGTGCCGCTATCTATGATAAGTCCTCTTAAACGGTCCTGATAATGATATGCTATTTCTACAGCCGGAATACTTCCCAATGACCTACCCATTAAAAATAAAGATGGCCTGAAGCTTTTTTCCTTGAGAATCGATTGAAAACTTTTAAAGATCTTATGAGAATCGGAAATCATATTGGTCACAGTCGGTTTCCCGTTGCTCACACCGTATCCGCGATAATCAGCTACAAACAAATTAATCCCGTTCTTATTATAAAAATCTGCCGAATAACTATAATCCCCCACGGTTTCTCCGTTGCCGTGAAAATACAGGATGCTGGGCGACTTTTTATTAACCGGCCAGAAACCGCATCCGATTTTTACATCTTTATCTACTTCAATAAAGATAATGTTTTCTGTAATCGCAGAATCGCCTGAAGTATCGGGCTGAAAATAAGGTGAATAAGCAATGGGGAATAGTACCCGGAGTATTTCCAAAGTATCCAGAAAGGTCAGGTCTTGCTCATGAGACATTCAATACCTCATAAAACCGAAATTAACAATTAGTCTATCCTCTGGTAATCAATAGTGTCAAAAATAGAGCTATCCCCCGGTGTTCTATTGAACATGCGAACCAGGAAAAACCGTTTTACCGTAATGTAACTAAACTGAGGGGAAAAATGTCCGGTTTACCAAAAGAAAGAATATACAGCGGATAATATTTAAAAAACAGATTTCTGCTTCATAAAGTTTATTTAATTATCAGGGCCGCTACTTACCAGCCGATAATCAGCTAGTAAAACGAACTCGACTTCTTCGATATCGGTTTACCGATAAGGGTCCAGTGCTGCTTACAGCTATAGCAGACAATATGACCGTCAAAGTCAATATCGGTAGTTCCTCCACATATAGGGCAAGGGGTTAGCAGCTCTTTTAATTCTGGGACTTCGTCAAGTTGAATCGGTTTGAATCTAGCTTCAATTACTCTCATTTCATCCCACCTCTTTTCTCAATTTAGCGGCAAATTTTATTTGTACCTATTGAACACTTCTTGCTGCCACAAACCGCATTGTTTATATTATTAAACGAAAATAGTTTTAAAATAGTTTATTTCTTATAATCAAATTTAAATGTTATTTTAAATTTCATTAGATGAACTTTCAGATCACTATCCAATATTACCGTAGTATATTTATAGTTGCGGGTTAGAGAGGCCAATAAAGATTTCTTATTAGCTGAATTATAACAATCGGATATGAGTTGTCAATAGAAAAAATGTTACAAAAGTATTACATTTTCGATTTGGTGATATAAATCACTGACGGATACGCTGAGAATCCATTATTATCGAAATAAATAAGTTATTTAAATATTAGAACGGTAAATGATTATCAATACAGGCTTAAAAATACAGCAAGTTGAGGCTCTCTGGGCAAAGGCCCAAGCGGCTTTAATTTCCCAGGACGAGTTCTTCACCATGGTCAACCGGAGCGGGGGCGCAGCCCTACTCGATGAATGCTCAAAAAGAGGAGCCCTTGATTCCTCAAAACCTGCCCGGGCTGAAATGAACTTCGAGTATATGGCTAACCAAGACTACTGGACCAATAATTCTTTGTTTTTTACATTAAGTCACGGCCCGATACCATCGGTCGAAATTAAGAACTGGAGGCTCAGCATTGAAGGTGACGGATTAGAAAAACCGTTTTCACTGACCTATGATGAACTGCTGCAATTGCCCTACACCACGGTTACACGATATCTGGAATGCGCCGGTAACGGAAGAGCTTTCTACGATTCGCTGCTGCATAAAAAGACTCAGGGGCCGCAGTGGCATTTCGGCGGGTACGGTATCGCCGAGTGGACGGGAGTAAAGCTTGCGGAGATATTGAAAATCGCTGGAATTAAAGATAATGCCTTAGACGTCATGCCCGTGGGGCTGGATGAACCGCAGGGAGAAAGGCCGATGCCAGTGAGCAAGGCTATGGAAGAAGATACCATTCTGGCCTATATAATGAATGGTGAGATACTGCCGATAGTCCACGGCTTTCCTCTGCGCGCCGTTGTACCGGGATGGATCGGCGCAGCCAGCATCAAATGGGTAGGCAAAATAATCGTATCTACCAAGCCTATCTACGTGACCAATAATACCGAAAAATATGTA
>CAZEAR010000098.1:0-8642 GCA_964510365.1 uncultured Dehalococcoidales bacterium
ATTTTGGATCTTTTTCGATTAACTTTTTACGTTCTTCATTCGACAGCTCGCTAAAACACGGTATCCTTTTCCTGTATGCATCGAAATCATCCCTGGCAGTTAAAGGAAGACCATGGTCAGCTAGCATACGAACGACCTCCTTGGTAATTGCTGGACCCGGGATAAATCCAGGCATTCTAAGGACCATATTTAAAAACCTGGGATTATTTGGAGCGAACTCAACGATATACTCTTCTCGATCTCGGGCGCTATATACCCTGGACATAGCAAAATAAGAGATAATATCTCTTTTTGATAGTGATGGTATTATGCTACAGCCCATTTTGAATAACTCGTTAAGTTCCGATTTGTCTGTTGCTAAATCATGAGGTGAATTAGTTGGAGTATATAACGCTGACAAAAGTAAGTTGCCGGAAATCGTAGGATTTACACCTTTTACTTTACCAGGTCCCTCTATAATATTAATAAAACCTTTGGCCATTCCAGATAGTTTTTTATCCATTAGAATAAGATGTCCCTTAAAGAATTGAAGGCTAAAATTGCAAGCATCTGCCATTTTAGCTACTTCTACACTATCTCCCCCGGTGGCATTTATAACAAATTCAGTTTTAATAGGACCTTTGGTGGTCTCAACAACCTGGAAGCCGCCATTCTTGGAAAAACCGGTCACTTCCGTATCGAGTAAAAACTTGACGCCATTCTGACGAGCGTTTTCTGCTAACGCTATTACACAGTCCCATGGATACAATGTAAGAAAACCCATTTTATCGTCATAAAGTCCTGCGATAACTTTTTTATTTATATGAGGCTCTCTCCAGAATATCTCCTCCTTATCCAATCTTCTGTAATATACATCGTTAGCCTTAGCTCTTGTCTCTATCAGACTTAGCATTTCCAATTCTCTATCATCGGTAGCCGCAATCATTGTCGGTAACCACATATTGGGTATATCTAGTTCAGATATCATTGACGGCCACATTTGATGACCCTCTCGACACCATTGCAACGCCTTTAATTCGGTCTTACTAAGGGGAGCATCCAGAGGAGTTCCAGTAGCTACAGATTTTAGTACTATTGAGATCTCGAGCATTATTCCCGAATATATATAGCCATTAGAAGATTTTGAGACTCCAAAACCAACGTCAGGCTTTTTCTCTACCAATATAATATCTACTTTGTATTTTGACAGTTCGCGCGCGAGCATTACTCCAGCAGCTCCACCGCCAATTATGACTACTTGTGTTTCCACGCAATGCCTCCTATTATCAATATCTTGAGAAATTTGGTACTACTAGCAACTAATCATGCGTTCTAATTTATGATAATGTCTTATTAGCAGAATCCTTGTACTCAGTATCTACTATATTCAAACAGCACTTATCAGGAGTTATTTCTCAATAATAAAGGAATAAAGTCGCAAATATCTGTTTCCTCTTCTAATTCGTAAATTCTTGAGATTATTTTGTCTATGTTTTTCTGTGGTATATATTCGCCTCCATAGCTAATACAATTATGGAATCTCGCTATGTGTTCTTCTCTGGTCATTTCATTTCCCGGAGCACCCCGTGGAATCTCCACACTTCTTTGATAAACCGTCCCAGACTTAGTCCTCAGTTCCATATCCATAGCCGTCCCACCTCGTTTTTCGAAATTTTCCCCAGGTATGACATTTATCTTCGCAATCATATTCATAATCTTGGGATCCTTAACGCATTCTTCCTCAAAGTGCTGTAATTGTGAGTCTCTTCTTAATATAGCATTAGCCACGCAATACTGAATGCTGAATTGAGCGTTTACCCTGAAATTTCCCCCGAGCTCAAATTGATTGCCCACAATGGAATGAGCAAAAGGCCCAACCGTAATATTCACGTTTGCTACATCATCAGCATCAATATTATTTTCTCTAATCAAATCAAAAATGCCCTGTGTACTGGTTTGAGTAAGTCCGCAGCTGGGATATTTTTTAAACACGGTATTCATAAGCTCGAACCTCTTCCCCAATTCGCCAGTCACAGTGTTTACATCAAACTTACTCTTAGCATAAAGATGGAAATACCCGAAAGAGCCGTCAAGAAAATTACGAGGTCCCGTAATACCTCGTTTTGCTAGTTGTGTACAAATAAGGCTGTTCTGAGCAGCGGATCCGGCAATGAAACCTACTGCCTCTGCACCGTCCACGTTGCTTTGGAGGCTTCCAGAAGATTTATTGAAAGCTAAAGCTAAAGCATCCCATATCTGCATTGAGTTGAGCCGGAGTATTCTACCGGCAATGACAGTACCAGCAAATATAGCACATACTCCGGTTGGGTCAAAACCATCATATGACGACACGACATTTATCAGGTTTAGCCGACTGGCTAATTCTGTACCCAACACTAAACTAGTGATAAATTCTTTACCGCTGCACCCTTTAGCTAGTTCTGCAGTTGCCAAGCCTACAGGAACGGAGACAGGGCCGACATGTATTCCCGGATGCATAGCATCTTCATAATCCAGACTCCTCGCCATAGTGCCATTAGCAAAGGCAGCGTTATGTGCTGGTACCTTAGCGCCATTAGTCAGAATAGTAGCCTCTTGTTTACCTCCCCAATCTTTAACCAGATTAACCACTTCCTGACTTACGTTAGTTGTTGCTCCACCGATAATAGACCCAAACACAGTCAATACTACAGTCTTAATAATGTCGATTGGCTCATTTGGCAAATCTTCAAACTCAGTATCCATGATATACTCTATGAGTTTTTTCTCAGTCTCCACTTGTTTCACCTCCTAAATAAATATCAAGCAGTTTAATCTACTAGACTGGTCTATGAACAAAGGTATATTGGTATCCTTTTTAAGTGAAAATTTGGTAATTTATATATTTCTTTTCCGCTATTTTCTAAAGTTAACGATAATCATCTACCTTTAAAAAATCAATTAACGCTATGGATAAATGAGGCCATACCCTCTGTCATTCTAACCCGTCCTTTGACCGAAATTAGCGTTTCAAAAACCACCCCACGATCACGAAGTTTGTTTGCAGCTGTCATTCCTCTATCTAACGCCTCTTCTATTTTAACGTCGCTGATATCTCCTACAAATGTGGTTACCAAATGCCCCGGAATATCTGTATCAGGATATATCTCCTCCGCTAGTTGTTGATGAACTTGAGCATCTTTAACATAAGTAGAATTTGCTATAGGTTTTGCCGATGCATCAGCTAAAGCTGCTGTTGAAGCCCATACTACTACCGCCGACGCTATACCTTTGGTGAAGCTTTTACCACCGAAACCACTTGTGGCAACGCCGCTGATCGCGGTGGATACAGTAAGCACGTGTGAAACCTCTGGCTTGAAGTAATCTAATGTAATCCCCACTTTGGCAGTCTCACTTTGTCTCAAACGCAAAGCTATATCTCCTCCATTATTGACTAGTACTTTGGAAACCCCTTCTTTCTGAAATAAAAAGTCTCCTACTTCATCGCTAACTGCTCCTGCGACTGCAGCAAGAGGTGTCAGACTATTGTCTCCAGTTTGCAGCACCGCATCAATCATCCTTCGAATGACTGGAGGGTAATTATCCTCAATATTAACCTGCAAAATATTCTTGGTAATAACAGACTTACCTTTCGCCAACTCCTCCAGAAGTGAAAAAGCCCTGTTTACACCTAATTTAGCCAAATTCAAATCAGGATGACCTTCTCTCATTACCAATATGTTGAGAAACATCGGGCCTCTATCAGCCAAAACACTTCCGTCATTGCATACAACGATCTCAATTTTCTTTGAGCTACTACAAGAATTTACATTCATTTTTCAGGGTTGCTCTTTCCGACATTTTTCCGTTAGCTTTGCAACTTTTATCTGGAGTTCGTCTCTTCCAGTACTTCTCTGAGTGGTCGTACGCTTCCAACATTACCGCCGATATCGACAAAATCCTGGTATTTCATCGTCCATTCAAGAGGAGATACTATTGCAGGATGATTTGTCCAGTAGAAAGATCCTGGTTTTACTCTTTCTACATCAACAATAAAGGCAACTCCTCCTCCCACCAGCACCGTAGTTGGCGCACCACCAACCGTAATGCATGCCTTCTTGTCCCAAATCGCCTGGTTTAAATTGAGAGACTTTCTTGGTGCTACAACAGCATGCCGGGCACTACCACTGGCACACGGCATAAAATAAGCCGAGACCTTTGCCGGCTCGCAGCATGCTTTGAATTCTTCTATCCCTTGCTTTAATTTAGCCGGTATATCAGCCTCTTTGAACTCACCCTTATCGGTAAACTCAAACAGTGCTATTCTATCCGCATTGGGTTCCGTAATTAAAAGCCTGAATCCTGGTTTTAGCTTTTGGGGATCAAAGCTCTCCATAATATCAAGTGGTGATTCTATCTTTGTCATCCCCAATCCGGTCCCTCCAGGATAGGGATACCAAATGTTGCCTAACGCTATCTCACCACGATACTTTATGCCACTTTTAGTAATACGTCCCCAGGTTGTTTCCCATTCTTTACCGATCGTAGTACCGTATACTGTCTTTTTCTCCTCAAAAGTACCAAATGCGCCTCCATTATGTCGATCTATAACTACAACTTCATCGATAAGTCCCGCCAGGAAGTCTTTAAATAAAAAGACTGCCGAAGTGACTCCACAGCACCAGCGCCTTCTCTCTGCCACTTCACCATTTATGACAGGTTTCTGTCCTACCTGTATTTCCAACTTGGCACCATTCTTTACTTTTAGTTCAACCCTTTTCCTATTGGCGATATCAGCGCCTAATTTTGCGGCCAGCCAACCATTCTCCCCGATCAGGCGATTAGCGCCGCCTATATAAATTGTTTTAGCGCCATAGAATTCCTGTGTAACCATACCCACCTTTTTCCCTTTATGGAATATGTCTGCTCCTTCTTCTCCAACGTACTTCTCACAATCCAGCTTAACCACAACGCCGCTATATAAGAAGTGGCATTCAGAAACACAGGTTACTACATCAACACCGTGGACCTTATCCTGAACTATCAGCCGATGCTGCCCCGTTCTGCCCGAATGCCGAAAACCCGCGCCGATACCAGTGACAAGGGGATGTCGTATTACCTCATCACATTCCTCTCCAACTACCTCTTTCACTGACTCGAACGTCGTTAATGGGACAGCTCTTACGATTGTGCCATTATCATTAACATACATCCTGCATTCGCCCATTTTCCCGAGCTTGATTTCACATCCCACCGGACAATTAATACATCTGACTGTACCCTCTTGGCGCTCGGATCTTTCAATGGCCTCCTTGGGGCAAATTTGACTAGCTGTACATCTGAGAGTATTTACACAATCCCCAGATATGTATACTTGTTCATCACGCTGCAAGATAGCTCCTACCGGACAAGCTTCTATGCATAATCCACACTCATTACACTTTTCCTTGTTGATATACATTTAGCATGCCTCCTTTATTTGAAGAACTTTTCATTGACATTGATTTCGAAATTAATTACTTCCACGCAATCACATATTATTATGGGAGATAAAAACTATAACATAAGTGTTCCTGCGGGAATATGATCAATGTATGAGATTAAAAAAGTACAAAATCCCTCCACATTTCTTTCTTGGTGGTCTTATTTATAAACAAGCAGTGTCTGGGGGCATATATGAAAATTTGACCTTACTACTATCGTTAATCAATTAATAATAGATTTTAATCTTTTGTACAAATTATGAATGTATAATAAACGAGTAAAAAACAACTTCATACTTCTCTGGTCTTATTCAAACGATTATATTTCTGAATAGTTAGTCTAAGTGAATCTTCGAGCCACATAGCTAAGTAAATTTCTCCTGGGTAGCAGTTAAGTCAGATGACTGTTTTGGGAGATATATCAGTATCTTCCTATGGCTACTACCGGCAGTAGTCTAAGTAAAATGTACTTTTTTGTCAATAGAGGCATTACCGAAAATTATATTGTTGCTCCACAAAATACTATTACTTAAGAAGTTCCTAGTGGAAAGCTTGAGTCAAGTGTGATAGCGACTGGACATATAATAGATACTGCAACGTTATCTCTTTCTTCGCTTATCGCCTACTTAGCCTAGTTATATGCTACAGGAAACTACCAACTAGTGGACACAGATATTAACTTACGCGAAGTAAAGCGGCGTAATATAACATTTCTGAGAGGTATATATTTTAGATCGGTTAAAAATAGCAGCTATACATTGTACTGGTTGGATTAGTTTTAGGGGTTAGTTAAGCTTAAAATGTTTTAGCTCCGCATCAGCATGCTGTTTGGAGAAGGCAATTCAATTAAAGAGATTTAGCTTTTTTAAATACCAGTCTTTGCCAAAAAATTACTGCGGCTAATATGCAGATTCCTATAATATGGCCCATCCACCAAGGAGATATCAAGGAAATGCCTGATCCTATAAACAAGATTCTTTGTAGCCAGTTTGTTTTATGAAATAGATAACCCTCTATTCCCACAGCCAGTGCAAAAATACCGATAATAGTTGTCACAACTGTTAGTAATACGTTAGCAGGATTTCCAACAAGTAACAGTCCCGGGTTATACATGATAGCGAACGGCACAATGAAGCAGACAATACCCAGTTTTACAGCCTGCAAACCGGTGCGAAACACTGGTGCATCTGCTATGCCAGCAGTTACAAATACGGCGGGACAAAAGGGAGGACTGATGAAGAACGTCATGCCCATATACAATAAAAAGAAGTGACTTTGCAATTTCGGAATACCAATGGCGACCAACGCTGGGGCTATCAAAGCTGCAAGTAATATGTATGTGGCGCTAATGGATACACCCATGCCCATAATATAGCATGCTAAAGCAGCAATAATTAGTAAGACGAGCAAGTTTCCCCCGGAGAACGCCACGAGACCTGTGGTAATTTTTGGCCCTAGGCCAGTTATTGCCATTGTGCTGATGATAATTCCTGCCGCAGCACAAATAGGCGCTATAGTCAGCATACTTTTAGTTGCTTTTTCTAAGGAGCCAATAAAACGATTCAAGTTGAGTCTTGTTTTCTTACGAAATAGGCTAACAACAATTAATACAACAATTGAATCTACAGCGGCCATACTTGCTGGATATCGCAATACAAACAGGAGCAAAACAAGTACCACGAGCGGGATGATGAATTCCCAGCCTCCTTTCAGTGTAGCCCATACTGAAGGCAGTTCACCGGGAGGCATGCCAACCAGTCTATCTTTGATCGACCGCAGATCGGTTTGAGTATAGAGAGCTAAAAAATACATTAATGCAGGAACTATCGCCACCAGTGCAATGGTAGCATAACTCATTTCCAGAAAATCAGCCATGAGAAAAGCCACAGTGCCCATCACCGGCGGCATTATCATTCCCCCTGTAGCAGCAGTAGCCTCAACTGCACCGGCAAATACGGAGGTGTAACCCGTCTTTTTCATCAGAGGTATGGTGATACAACCAGTTACAGCTGCATTGGCTATTGGACTCCCCGAAAGCATGCCAAAAGTAGCGCTGCCCAGTATACATACCTTCGCTGGCCCACCTCGAAAGCGGCCAGCAGCACTGAGCGCGAGGTCTAAGAAAAAGTTACCCCCACCAACAGCCACAAAAAAAGTGCCAAAGGCGATAAATGCAAAAATAATACTGCTGGCTAATTCAGTGAGGGAACCAAACATACCATTGAAAGAGAGATAAATCTCAGACACTATCCGAGCCCATGTTTGGGGGTATATACCAATTGCACTGGGTAGAAGATAACCAAATTTTGCGAATAGGAGGAATCCGAGGGTAATAATAACCATAGGCCAACCAATAGTGCGTCTAACTGCCTCTAATATGACAAAACAGGTAACAAGCCCAAGTACTATCTCAGCAGTGCCAGCTTCAAGTTTAGTGGCTTCTGCCAGAGCAATAGCATTTACCATGATGTATATGGTACCAGCCAGACTACCGATAATAAGCACAATATCGTACCAAGGTAGTTTGCTCTGAATTGTATTTTTTCTTGCCGGAATTAACAGAAAAGTCAGAACCAGTATCCCGGACAGGAAAATGGAATTAAACTGGTAATTAATAAAATATATTCCCAGAGAAGGCAAGGCTCCCGATATATAAAGCAAACAGAATAAACATAATCCAGCGGCGATAAACTTCACCAATAACTGGGCTAATCCACGATATTCATTGTAGTTAAGTTCATTCTGTTCCGGAACCTTGCCTTCTTTCGTGGAATTCATTAACTTTGTATACTGAACAGAGTCATCGCTTTGGCTCACGGACTAATACCTTTACTTTAGCTGTTGCTGGGCCTGGTCCATTTCCTTAGTCCATAATCCTAATTCCTTTAAAGCCTTTATGGCGCCTGGATGATAAGGTACATATGGTACCTCAGACGCTGTCTTAGGGCCAAAGCCAATAGTTTGTGAAGCGAGTCCCTGAACTGCTTCACTATTACCTAGCATGCTTTTGACTACGTTATAAGCAATTTCATCACTTGTATCTTTGTTAGCAATTAGAAACACTATTTGATGCGCTACGTGTACCGCCTGTGGTAAATCAAGTCCGGCGATGTCACCAGGTTTTACTTCTCCCAATTCTATTCCTAAGAGCAAATCCGGAGTTTGCTCCCGTGCCTTGGCGAACATATCAGGGTCTAGATC
>CAZEAR010000099.1:0-8637 GCA_964510365.1 uncultured Dehalococcoidales bacterium
GCCCTGCGGAGTATCATTCTTCCTGATGCAGAGCTTGGCCATAGTTACTATCGCCCTCTCTTTGGACTCCACGACCGTAATCAGGTGCTCGGGAGACGGTTCTTCAGTATCAACCAGTTTTTTCTCTCTGCCGTCCATGACCGTCCAGTCATCCTCACCTTTGCGGCTTATAAACAACCTGCGATATTTCGACGAATGCGGGCCGACAACCACCGGGATCCCCATCCGGTTGCATCCGGTAGCAATAGTCGCCGCTTTTTGCGAATAAGCTCCCCAGGCCAGGCCGCAAGCGCCGACACGGTTCAGGATATAGTCAGCTATAACTTCATAGTTGCCCCGTAAGGGCAGGGATGCGAATATATTAGCCACTTTCATTGCGGCACCTGTGATATGAGAATTAGCTACGCATGAGCCGACATTCAGGACGCCGCCGGCGTCGAAATCGGGCGGATATTTCTCATACAGTGTCTTACCATCTTTATCCCTTTTCATTCCGGCTGCCATGGCCGAACAACCGCTTAGAACTACGATATATTTTCTCTTGGCAAATTCCTCGGCTATATCGGCGACTTCCTCTATTTCTTCGGGGAAATTGGAGCAGCCGACGATAGCGATGATGCCGGGTATGGTTCCCAGTACAATAGGCGCCCCGACTTTTCTGATCTCGGTATCCATAATAGGCCCGCGTCCTGACCTTACATTCCATTTATCCCAGCTAGCTGCAGCTTGCATCATTTCAATAATAGGTACATGCCGGGGGCATTCCTGGGCACACTTACCGCAGCCAATACATTTACTGAAAACTTCCGTCAACGGCTTCATATCGCCGTTCTTAGCAGCTTCTATGGAATCGCCGACGGGTAACAAATTGGGGCACATCTGGCTACAAAGGTTACACAGTCGATGGTCTTTAGCCATATCGGGCACCTGCTCTGCTGTAACCAGTACTTTATTCCTCTTGGGAGCCAGTTCCATAGCTACTTTTACAGCAACTTCCGCCGCTTTTTCCGGCTCTAATATCAAAGTTTGTTTCCCCTGGTCTACCATGCTTCGGATAACCTCGTCCGCCTCTTTCTTGGTAACATCATCAAATCCATAGCATACTTTATCCGATGTAGCAATAACGGCAGTGCCAACTTTGGCAGCTTCAACAGGGACATCGGTCCTGATACACTGCTCATCGGTTACTATAACATCAGCAATGCCGGTCCTTATGAAGAAAAGCTGGCGTGATAACGGCCCGATTACTTTAGCCTTATCGCTATATCTGGTTACTTCCATAGCTGTACAGCATATACCGGCCACTTCTACCTCGTCCTGTAAACCATGTTCATTTAAATAATCAACAATGGGAATTGCGGTAACCGGATTATGACCGATCAAACATATAACCGGTTTAGTCCTGTCCACTGCACCCCACCCTAATTCAACCAGCGGTGTATCCGCCACAGATGTAGGATATCCAAAGCCTACGATTTCGGCTATATCACCGACCTCCATGGCAACATGGTCAAGCATGGAAATATGCAGAGCTTTCGATTCGTAGTCCAGGCTGGACCCTTCTTGACCGGTATTCAATGCTGAAACGGCATGAATCAACTGGCTTTCCACATATTCAATGGCCTTTTCCAGGTCGCCCAGGGTCTCCGGTTTCATTCCGATTACAGTTCGAATATGCGGAGCTTCTACATTGACCTGGTCGCCCAGATTGATTTTATAATCACGGCCACGCTTCTCAATCAAATAGTCCAGCACATGACGAGCATGTCCACCATGTGCCGACATACCCATACAGCAGGCCAAAAGCACTATCCTGGCTTGTTGGGCCGATATGTCTATACCGCAGGCGCCCCGCTTGGTACCGGTAAGGTCACATTTGCCATAGGTACAAAAACAGCACATATCACACATCGGAGCATAAAATGGCTTATACGTCTTTAACAGCCTCATGTCCCAGTTTCTTAAATCCGGAAGTTCGGGCATAGGCGTGTGGCCAACGGGTTCCCACTGGTCATCGGCTCTTATTATTTCAGCAACTTCTTCCTTGCGTTTTTGCTTATGTTGCTTCTTCTCAACTACCACCATTTAATTAACCTCCTTGCCTTTAAAATCTACCTGAATTTTAACAATTATTAGTAATAATTCCTAATATCATTTTATATCTTACCCTCGATAGCATCCTTCATCATGGCGAAGCTGTCAGGATGTCTTAACACCAGGATATTAGCCCCGGCTAGCAAAAGGCTGACAGCGGTTACACTCTCCCAGAGAATTCCGCGTTCTTTACTCTCTTTGGCCTGCTTCGTTTTCCAGCATTCATTGCCGAGGTCAGCAATAATCGGCATTTGCATGGTGGTATCCCCGAACATTACTCCGATATGCTTGGTCCTCTCTATAATGGTAAAACTATATTCCATACCATATCCCAGGCCCGAACTCAGCGGGTCTATTACGATCCTGTCCGGAGGGAATGTTTTTAACAGTTTGACATTCAGTTCCTTCTCCAGGTTAATATCCAGCGGTGTTTGAGCTACTATATTGTGACCATGATCCAGAGCTGCCTGGCTGATAGGCTCGAAGTTTTCCTTCACCAACGGGCCCAGAAGCAGATTCTCGCCATCGCATGCCGCAGCTACGGCTGATAATACATCAACGTCCTTAGCTTCGTCTCCGGAGCCGTATACGATAACCGGGACTTTCACCGCAGCCACTACTTTTTTTACTGTATCAGCAGCTTTATCAGCTGGAGCATTGTCGCCGGCCGGATCGGTACTCGCCAGCCGGATATAAACAATATCAGCACCGATTTCAACGCATTTATTGGCCCAGGTCACCGGGTCAGCAATTACATCCTTATACGGCTCACGTACCGACTCCGCCCAGGTTACCGGATCGATATCCTGAATCTCCAGGGCAATAAGCGGCTTGTTCGCTATCTTCCCTTCAAAAATATGAAAAGGGAGGACATTTTCCCCCCCTATCTTTACAGATTTGTCGCCCTTTCCAATAACAACTTCCGCTACTTTTCCATTATAAGTTTCTACAGGTGCTTTATATTCCATCAGCTATTCCTCCATAAAAGAATCATAAATAAAATCTCTACATCTCAAGCCAGGCATGGGAATAGAGCATATCTCCCATCAGCACTTTTGTCGTTTTAGCATAGTCCTGTTCTTTCTTTGATAGTGAAGAGAAATCAGTTATCTCCCCGTCCATTACCTTATATATAATATCAACTATCTCCGGCATCTCACCTTTGTTGAGACGTACCAGCTCCTCATCCAGAACATCCGCAATCGCCGAATATAGTCCTCTTCTTTCCAGCATCACCATATAAGTACGATTAATAATGCCTCTCAGTTCATCGGGAGTTCCATTGGACGTATTGGAAAGTCCAACTGTGGACTTCACTCCAGGTAACAGGTCCGCCAGTATACTGATAAACTCGACAGCTTCGGCAACCTGCTTCTGGTCCGCGCTTACGGGGAGGATAATGGGGTCTACCCAGATATCTTCATTGGGGATTCCCAGGCTGTTGGCATAGTCTACCGTCTCCATAATGCTCTCAGTCCTGGAATCTAAATCGGGCGGACACCCTTTATCAGTCAACACCGAGATAACAACATCGGTATTATATTTCTTGGCCAGCGGCAACATTTTCTCCTTACTGTCGGTCCTGCCGGAAGAAGAGTTCAGCAAAGGCCTGATTTTGCACGTCTTCAGGCCGGCTTCCATGGCTACAGGATTCAAGGTATCCACTGACATCGGCAGATCGGTGACCCCCTGAATTGTATTGACCAGCCACTCCGCCACTGCTTCGGGGTCCTTCCGGGCCGGTCCGAGATTGATATCGATATAGTCAGCGCCGGCTGCGGTCTGTTTTTGGGCTAAATCCTGGATTACCTTGGCATCTTTATTTTGTACCGCATTGTTAATCTCATTAGAAATAATGTGAATACTCTCACCGATTAAAATCATCAGGGCATCCTCCTTTTATTACGTGGAATTATTCAAACTGTGCAAGCGAATAGCAATTACTTCACATAAATACTACAGGGTAAACAAAACCAACAGATATTTTACCATCGTATTCGCGAACGTGTCAAAACATTCAGTTAACTCATAAAATTGTCGATACTTTCCAATGTGATAGTTATAAAAAGGAAGCTGGCAGCTTTTATTTTAGTTAACCTTATGGTAAAATATAATGTACGATAAATTGTATATACCATAGTTAACAGCACAAGATGTGGGATTTGTTGATTGTTCCCGTTGATCCTTTAACTTTAAAAAATCCTTTGGTATATTTCGATATTCCGGACTAAATCACACCTGAAATGACACAAGAAACCGAAAATAATTTAAATGACTATAATGCCGAAGATATCCGGATCCTGGGCGGATTGGAAGCAGTGCGGAAGCGGCCGGGAATGTATATCGGCAGCACCGACCATCACGGTCTCCATCATCTGGTCTATGAGATAGTATATAACACCATTGACGAAGCCATGGCCGGCTGTTGCGACCGGACCGAGGTGATTATACACAAGGATAACTCGGTAACCGTAATCGACAACGGTCGAGGCATCCCCGTGGATATTCATCCCGAGACCAAGAGCTCCGCCCTGGAAGCGGTGATGACTTTGCTTCATGCCGGAGCCAAATTCGGTGGAACCACCTACAAAGTATCCAGCGGCTTACACGGCGTCGGTGCCTCCGTGGTCAACGCACTTTCCACCTGGCTTGAAGTAAATGTAAAGAGACAGGGGAAAATACACCGCCAGAAATACGAGCGCGGTATTCCTCAGGGAAAGGTAGAGGTGGTCGGTGAAACGGAAGAGACCGGTACCACCATAAGTTTTCTGGCTGATATCGAGATATTCTCAGAGCTCAACTATGATTTTAATACTATTTCACAGCGTCTTAAAGAGCTCGCCTTTTTGAACAAGAATCTGGAAATATATCTTTATGACGAGAGGACCGACCAGGAGGTAACCTATTATTTCGAAGGCGGCATAGCCAGCCTGGTAGGTCGCGCCAATAGAAGCCGGCACGTTCTTCATCCACACCCCATTTATGTGACCGGTGCGGTCAACAGCACCATTGTGGAAGCGGCTTTACAATATAATAACGGTTTTGCCGAATCCACACTCAGCTTTGCTAACTGTGTCAATACCATAGACGGAGGCAGCCATCTTACCGGTTTCCGTACCGCCCTCACCCGCATTCTCAATGATTATGCCAAGAAAAACAAGCTGCTTAAGGAAAGCGATCCTAACTTATCCGGTGAAGATGTCAGGGACGGCCTCACGGCCATCATCAGCGTTAAGGTCGCCGAGCCGCAGTTCGAGGGACAAACCAAAGCTAAACTGGGTAATCCCGAGGTAAAAACACAGGTGGAATCCGTGGTAGCGGACGGCCTGATGTTATACCTAGAGCAGCACCCCGATGACGCTAAGTCGATTATAGATAAATGCCTGGTCTCGGCTAAAGCCAGAGAAGCAGCTCGTAAAGCGCGCGACTTAATTTTTAAAAAGAGCGGCTTCGAAGCGGGTACGCTTCCCGGTAAGCTGGCCGACTGTGCTGAGAAAAAACCCGAGGAATGTGAACTATATCTGGTCGAGGGAGATTCAGCAGGAGGATCGGCCAAGCAGGGCAGGGACCGCCGCTTCCAGGCCATCCTTCCTCTTCGCGGTAAGATACTTAACGTAGAAAAAGCCCCTCAGGACAAAGTACTGGCACACGAGGAGATACGCGCCCTGATAACCGCACTGGGAGTGGGGATCGGCGAACTTGTGGACTACACAAGGTTACGCTACCACAGGATAATCATAATGACGGACGCCGATGTCGACGGCGCCCATATTCGTACGCTCCTGCTTACCTTTTTCTACCGCAATATGCCGGAGATAATAAGCCAGGGCCATTTATATATAGCGCAGCCGCCACTTTACCGGATTAAAGCGGGCAAACAGGAATTCTGGGTTTATTCCGATAAAGAGAAAGATACCAAGCTCGGCGAGCTTAAAGGCGGCAAAACGGATGTCCAGCGCTATAAAGGCCTGGGAGAGATGAGCCCGGAGCAGCTATGGCAGACAACCATGGACCCGGCATCGAGAACCCTGCTTAAAGTCGAGGTCGAGGATGTCCTGAAAGCCGACGAGGTATTCAATACGCTTATGGGCAGCGAGGTCCCGCCCCGGAAATCATTCATCCAGGCCCACGCTAAAAGCGTAAAAAACCTGGATATATAGGCCCTCATTTCCTACTTGATACCATACATTTTGGGCGCTTTGTCTTAAAAATCTACACCGATAGCATACATCACGGGCAGGGGTGAAAGGACCTGATAAAAGCAGACGTTATCAATTCCCTGGAAAAGAAAGTTATATCGATAAAAGCCGATTATTACCAGTACAGGCTCACGGTATCTACTATGCCCAGTGGCTCGAACATATAATTACCCAGTTTTTCTGCCAGCGCTCTTATCTGTGCTTCTTTTTCGATCAGCTCTGCCTTCCAGGCCTGTACTCTAGCCAGCTCCGGGGAGCCCTCATAAAATGTTTTGCCCTCGACTTCGCTGTTATACTCCTGGACCTCCTGGTTATATGCTTTCACCATATCGATACATTTCTGCCAGTCCTGGACATAACCAGTATAGAAATCATATTTCAGCGACATTGCCCTATCTATACTGATAACGCCGTATTTCTCACCTTTGTCTATGTAAGCAATTTTATCATGCTCTACAGTATAGGTCGGTTTATCGACCCATTCATTAACGGTAACAGGTTCTGTACCCTCGCCGGTACAGTCAATATACACCAGCCCTTTATCAGTAGTAACGAACGCATTTATAGCATGCCCTACTTCTTCACCCTGGAACCTTATACCCACCACTGCCGCTTTTATACCGGCTTGCTCGGCGTTATTATGAAGGGACTCGGCGAAGTCCACGCACATTCTAACCCCTTCTATATATTTTTCTTCATCCGTGTTATCTTTCAGTATAAAAGCTTTTAACTCATCAAAGCTGACGTCCTTGGCATTCGGATTGTTGACCAGGTTTACGGATTCACCTGATGCTCTATTAAACAGAGCCTGTTTAATCGAATACTGCTTAACATAATCGGGTACATTATAATAGGTGCTATCCATACCGGCCGCTTCAGATTCCGGCGTTGTTATTTGAGCCGGGGTGGTATCCACTTGCGGTGAGATAGACGGGGGTGGCGCTGAACTTATTTTCAGAAGGTCCGAATTATTGACAAATATTAGTCCCGATACAATAACAGCTATACCTATTATCAATCCAATGAATCCCAGAATCGACGAGCTGTTTGCTTTCGGCTGTTTACCACTGATGCTATATTGATTAATACCTCTGACATCCGGATAATTCACCGATTTTATCGGCGCCATTTCGGCATTTGGTGGGCCGGGCTGGTTTAACTTTGCGCCGCAGTTGGCACAAAATCGAGACGGTAGAGAAATCGTACCGTTACAACAACTGCAGATATACTCAAATCGCTCACCGCAGGAACGGCAATATAATTGCCCCACCGAATTCTGCGTTCCGCACCGCCGGCATGAAAATACTTGATTCATCAATCCACCGCTATCTATCTGAATTACTAACGATTACTGCTAATGCTCTGAGCCTGCAAAGCTTCCGCCGGCAGTTCTATTTTAACCGGATCATTATAAGCATAAAATCGCATATTAACATTAACATTTTCGATTATTTTTTGGAAATCACTTTTTGAAGCACCGATATCGTCGGCACCTACTTCTATAACCATATGCTGCTCTGTCTTAATGAACATAAAGCTGTCCCGTGCTATCCACTCCTTGATTGTAATCTCTTTAAATAAATCGGCTAAGTCCAATTTATTCATATCTATGTCTCCCATCGCCGGCAAATCTACCTGCGACATCATATTACGCAGCGCTTCACTGCCCGGGATTATCTGAACTACATAACACGAGGTTCCGTTTACATCCTCAATACCCAGATAATTTATCTGTTCTGCTGTTCGAAGCAGTTCTATTTGCTGGCTAAGCTGGCTTTTCTGATCCCACATACTATCAGGCATCTTAATCTTCAACCATTGATCGCCCTTTTCGGGTATGCTCACCTTCATGTACATCCAGCCGTCCACAAAGTAATACTCGGCAGGTATTTCCTGTTTACCTTTATCCGGTATATCAATAGTCATATTCATTATCATCTGCATTCTTCTATTGGCACTGTCTATAATGCCGTTCCCGCTCCCTTTAACGGGAATTTTACCGGCGTCGGAACCACCGACTACCTCCATATCTGCCAGCATATTCACTTCGAATTTAACTGTTTTAACCACCGCATTGGAAGTCAACACATCGGTCACCATTTGCTCCAGTTTCTGTTGTGAGAGCTCATTTCCAGCACAGCCGGAAAACAGTCCTACCGCTAATAATATAACCGCGACACTTACAATTAATATCTTTTTCAAAATAATATCTCCTCTAATGCTTCATATTCTAGAGACCTGTGGTACCGGATACGTAACCCATGTCAATGATATCGTAATGCTTGAAACCTGTCATCATCTATTTTCCCGATTCTCCGCCCCGCCAATAGGACTAATTAACACT
>CAZEAR010000100.1:0-8568 GCA_964510365.1 uncultured Dehalococcoidales bacterium
TACCAAGTAATTGTTTGCCCAGTACTCCACCCTGTTTATTGATCTCATCAATAGCAAATAAAGCTGCGTCTACAAGAGGCATTTCAGTTGAGGCCATAGTACCGGATAAAGAGTGTAATATTCCTACTCTAATGTTTTTCATACACAAACCTCCCTTTTGGCCCACCCCTAATATCTATATATATATCATTTCTTAATTTAGTCTTGCAATAATTTGACCTGCCTTACCTCTTACGATATTTTATTTAACATCGTTTTCGGCGGGCAAATCACGAGGATTTTAGCTCTCTTCTCCAGGATAAACCTTCTTATAGTGACTCCAGTCTAGCTGTTTTTTTGTTTTACGGTGTAGTCCTATGTTTGCCTGATGGCCAGGGGGATGAAGAAGAAGATAGAGGATGGCGGAATACCAAAATGTCCCATGCCGGGCTGTCCTTTTCATAAGGATATCGAGGATGCTATCAAGGCTCAAAGTGTGGAATAGGTATTCACATTTCACTGCAGTGAATTTTTAGTAAAAACAGTTAGCATTGCGATTGCAATATAGATCAAGGATGTAGCAATGAGTTATTTAGGGGATGCAGTCGGCTGGTAAGCTTTAACCACCTTCACCATTGCACAAACATCGGGATGTATGTTAAACCATAATAAAAATTGTTATTCGAGGGTATTCGTTTAAATCCTATTTTATTTAACCGAAGATTGTAGGCGCAGGCCAGTGTTTCCAGTTAAACTATTAAAAGTCAAATATCATCCCCTTTTGTTCTCCATCCCCCTTTCCGTTAAAATATGCCATAGGCACGCAGGGCCGGGCGGGGGAATCCCGCTACATTAATTTGCGGAGGCAGTTAAGCTATGACGTTCGATGTGATTAACCCCGTAGTCGGTACTAAGGTCGCTTCTTACCCGTTGATGGATGCGGCACAGGTTGGCGCATTAGTGGAGACAGCCCGCGGGAAATTCGAATCATGGTCAAAGGTACCAATTAAAGAGAGGGTGAAGATATTGGCACGTGCGGCGGAGATACTGGCTGATAATTCACTGCACTATGCTCAGAGAATAGCCACCGAGAATGGCAAGACCCGCTTTGATGCACTCATAGCCGACATTTATCCCTCTTGTGATGTAATACACTTCTATGCTAAGAATGCAGAAAAGTTCCTGGCACCGGTCAAAGTCAAGGGCAACATCATGATGCCAGGCCGCAGGCTCTATTACGTTTACGAGCCGCGTGGTGTTATTGCTATTATTTCCCCCTGGAACTATCCCCTCTTTCTCTCAGTCGGGCCTGTGGTCTCAGCTGTTGCCGCAGGTAACACCGTTGTGCTCAAGCCTTCCAGCTATACCACCGACAGCGGTATCATCGTGCGTGAGATACTGGAAAAGGCAGGGCTACCAGAAGGCGTTGTTAACATAGCCACCGGCAGAGGCTCGGTGACAGGTCAAGTATTGGTCGACAACCCCGGTATCGATATGTACTTTTTCACAGGATCTACCGAGACTGGACGCATGATAAGCATTAAGGCGGCCGAGAGGCTAGTGCCGGCTGTTATGGAATTGAGTGGCAAAGACGCTGCCATCGTCACGAAGAATGCCGACTTGGACCGTGCGGCACATGCAGTAGCGTGGGGAGCTTTCACCAACTGCGGTCAGACCTGCGTAGCCATCGAAATGTGCCTGGTCGACCGGGTTGTCTACGATCAATTTATGCAGAAGCTCATGACCATAGTCATGAAGATCAAGTCCGGCATAGCCACTGGGCAGATAGGCAGCATGACATTAGACTTCCAACTTAAGATTGTCGAGCAGCATGTCGCCGACGCCGTCGGAAAGGGGGCAAAGATATTGCCGGAGGACGCTTTGAAACACAAGCGTGAGGGCATGTACTTCCCGCCAATTGTGCTCACCGACGTTAAAGAGGACATGAAACTTATGCAGGAAGAAACCTTCGGTCCGTTGCTGCCGGTCATACCCTACGATAGCGAGGACGAGGCCATCCGTATAGCCAACAGCACATCCTACGGCCTTTCTGGTGCCGTGTTCACACGTGACATGGAGGAGGGATGCAGAATTGCCTCCAGGATCATAACTGGTTCGGTTAATATCAATGACTCGCTCATGACCCCTATCTCACCAACGTTGCCCTTCGGCGGAGTCAAGGGATCGGGCATCGGAGCATACCACAGCGAAGTAGGCATCAGGGCTTTCACTAATATCAAGTCTATGATCGAGAACACTAACCCGGCTAAAAAGGAGTTCTTTCACTACCCACTTATGCCCGGCAGCGAAGAAGGTATGGTCGAAGCGATGCACTTCATGTTTTCACAGAGCATGCGGCAGAAAATTAAGTCTTTTTTCAAGGTACTGCCATTCTTGCAAAAGATGCGGAAAGAAGGGAAAAGGGTTACGGGATAACATACATATATTATATTAATTTTGCCTCATATTTTTTCTAGCCCGCAAATGCCTCAATAATTAAACTGTTCTCAAGTATCTCTGAATGGTGTCTTTGAAACACTCCCTACTCTTTTATATCTACCTGTCGTGCGATTATTACTATTCACCCACTATAGCAGTTACGCCTACCAAATGACTCGGGCGGCAGTAACCCAACAAATGAAAATATACATAAATTTAGTTACACGAACCTATTTACCTCTTCCCAAGTCTCATTTATCCTCTCGCGCAATCAAACAAATAAGCCAGAATAATCTCCAGTGCTCTCCAGATTAAGCTGGCTCATACCGAAATCGTCTGAGCAACAAAAGCTGGACTTAGTATCGATAGAAGAACAGCTTGAGGAATTTTGTAATAGGGTTAAACAAAATCTCGATGGATGCGGCTATGTAAATAAAAAGTTAGCTCTGGAGATATTTAATACTCAGATAATCGCTATACCCGAACACTTAGATATCAAGATCACTGTGCCTTTAGAATTTATCACCACGGGACGAACATGGAGATGTTCGTCCCGTTTTGCTGATAGCTATGATTTTGGTGTTACCGGACTACAAGTAGATGGAAAAGCTCAAAGCTATCGATTGAGTGGGCAGGGTCGGAATCCCTCACATTGTCTTGGTATCGAGTTATCAAAAGAACAGGAAGCGTTAGTAATTTTGGTATCTTCTCTTATGGAATTATCAATAGCCTTTACCGAATTTGGAGTAATGCAAATATAGTCTTTGGGTAACATTACATCAACATAACGATGGAATGTGTGATTATCAGTTCAAATCCAATCTGCAGCTAATACAATTTTGATGCTTTGTTGTGGAGTGTTTAATAATCTCCACCTTATATTTAAAGGTATTTCCCTCTCCTATTGTTTATCTCAAAGATACTAGAAACTCCGTGTCTAAAATAAAGCTCGTAGTAGCTAATCTATTTGAGAACACTGATAAACAGTATTCAGTGTAGGGTCAAAGTTCCATAACAGTCGATTGACAAAATATAAAGCATAATTTAAACTTAGCTACCGAAATAACTTTATCATAATTATATTTATTATACCTATATAATGATAGAAATCCCGTTACCTTCTAGGTAAATTGAAAGATAATATCCAAAGCTTCACTAAAAGAAATCAATTTAAAGCCATCAAAGCTTATATTTTGGCAAACAATATGGAAAAGACAAACATTAAAATAGATACCAATAAATGCGTAGGGTGCTATATCTGCCAGCTACAATGTTCATTTATATATACGGGCACCTTCAATCCAGAAAAATCAAATGTTGTCATAGTCCCATATGAAGCAATAGAGTTCACTGATCAATGTTTAGCTAGCTGCCATATTTGTGCTGATTACTGTGTTTATGGTGCAATAACACGGATATAACTTCCGATTGGAGCTGATATTAAATGGAATATTATGGTTACGCCGGCAAGATTTGCCATGTTGATTTGACTAGCAGTGAAATCAAAGAATACCCACTAGACCTAAAACTTGCTAAGAAGTTTATAGGCGGCCAGGGTATCAACAATAGATTAATCTTCGACCTACTAAAACCATACACTGATCCCTATTCGCCAGACAACCCAATAGTAATCGGAGTGGGTCCTTTATGTGGTACAGTGACACCAATGGCATCTAAAGTCGCAGTAACGACCAAAATGCCTATTTTTGCAAACAATAAGAAGCATGGGATTGGAACAGGGATGGGTGGTAATAAACGATTTGGAGCCATGATCAAGAACGCTGGTTATGACCATATAGTTATAACGGGCAAAGCAAGGAAGCATTCTTATTTAAAGATTACAGATGATAATGTAGAGATTTGCAATGCAAGTGATATTTGGGGAAAAGATATTTATGAAACTTCAGATGAACTAAGCGAGAGACATAGAGGCCGAACGGGAAAGGCCGGAGTATGGGCTATAGGACAAGCTGGTGAAAATTTAGTGAGATGGTCCATGGGTATTGCTGATAAAAAAGGAAGCCTTGGGAGCATGGGTATAGCTTCAGTGTTAGGATCGAAGAACCTAAAGGCCGTGGTTGCACTCGGCACTAAAGGGATTAAAGTAGCTAAACCCGATAAATTTATGGCGGTTGTTAATGACAAACGTAGAGAGATAATCTCACACCCGGCATGGGGCGGGGGACATAAAAGTAAATGGGGTACTATTAAACCAGAACTTCCGGTCTTATTTGATTGTGAAGGGGATTACTCTCCAGATGAGTATGAAAAATCCAAGGATGTCAGGTCTGCTTGCATGGGCTGTTTAGATGCATGCAGGCAAATTTTTGTGATAAGAGATGGTAAATTTGAGAATACGATGTTCCAAACCGGCCACGCCTGGTGCGCTTTGCAGTTTGGCCGGATGTTGCAAATAGAAGACTATAGGGAAACTTTAAAATTAAATGATCTGTTTAATAGATATGGTGTCAGTCAATTCACGGCTAGCAGGATGCTATACTTTATCACCAAAATGTTTGAACGTGGTGTTATATCTGAAAAGGATACCGGCGGCCTAGTTTTGAAAACGGGTGACTTTGCCTGCTATGTAAAATTGCTAGATAAAATCGTTAATAGACGAGATATCGGAGAAATTATAGCCGATGGATGGTACTCAGTATACCAGAAAATAGGTGTAGACCCTGGAACAGATCCTGAAGCAGGTTTTTATATTATGAAGGGCGCTGATTGTATAGCAGATCCTAGGTATACAGGATTTGGCCCAGGTATAGGAATGCCTGAGATGGTAGGAATAAAAGCAATGCATGTTCACGGGCCAACACACTTTCCGGCAGCACCTGATCTACAGCAAGATACTCGTTGGCCTTTCTATGAACGTACTCTTAATGATGTTATGATAGCTTGCAAGGAAAGATATGCTTGTACTAATGATGAGATAGAGCATATGTTTACTAGGGATGATTTCAATATTGGGAAATTAACAAAACACGCTGAGGATGCCCGAGGTCTATATAATTCTATGGGGATATGCGATTCAGGGCATCGTATTTGGGAACCAATGGCAAATATACCTTTACTATCTGAATTATATTCAGCAGTAACCGGCATTGAGATGAGTGCTAGAAAGCTTAAAGAAATTGGTGAAAGAGTTTGGAATACAGAGAAACTCTTAAATGTAAGAGAAGGCTTTATAAAAGATGATGATGAGATAGGAGGTATAATATTAAATAACTTAGAAACCTTGATAAAAATACCCAATCACGGTCGATTCCCAGGGGAGCATTATCTTTTGGATTGGTTTGGCCGTCGCATTAGTAAAGAGGATATTCAGAAGATGCTTCAAGACTACTACACTGAAAGGGGGTGGGATATAGATAAAGGTATACCAACCAAGGAAAAAATCACTCAGTTAGGGCTCGAAGAATTACTTCAATAAAAAAGTATGCTAGCAGCATAGACAAATACAGCTCCAAGTCAACGACCTCTTTTGTAAATATTACTTCGATTACCTGTTTTAAATTTGATCATTTATTTTTAATTCTAATATCTAATCGGTATTGTGCTGAAGATAAAATAACCGAACAGGAGGAAAAGATGGAGAGACAAAAAAATAATAGATTATTAAGATTGCTCGTAATTGTTGGGCTAATTACAACATTATTGATTCTGGTACCATTTACAACGAATTGTGCTAAACCAAAGGCTGAGGTCTTTGAGCTGGTACTCAGCTCCATGTTTCCCGGGGGCCAAATAGAGAACGAGACTTATGCTGAACGCTATATTAAGCCCCTTGAAGAACAATCTGGCGGCCGAATTAAGATAAAGCAATATGCTGCCGGGGAATTAGTGCCGCCTCCGGGACAACTGGATGCTGTGTCCCAGGGTAATGTAGATATCATACTTCAATCGCCTCCTTTTGATGCTCGGGCAATACCCGAGAATAATGCGCTAAGTTTACCTTTCGCCATGAGTTTTAAAGATGTAGCGGAAATATATTATGATAAAGGCCTTTTAGAGATGCGGTCAGAGCTGTATGAAAAAAAAGTTAATGTTAAGGTAATAGGTCTGGCGGCTGGGGCCTGTGGGGGTGATAATTTATTTGGTATTTTCAATGGCAAGAAACAAATTAATAAGTTAGAGGATATGAAAGGTTTAATGTTATATTCTACTCCCGGCATACCTGCAATGACGATTAAGGCACTTGGTGCTACTCCTTTAAGTTTGCCCATGGCAGAAAGGGTTACCGCCATACAAACAGGAGTTGCAGATGGTGGTATGGATGCATCATTAAATGTGTTTTTATTTAAAACCTATGAACAAATGCCTTATGCAACCAGGTTAGTAAACTATCCATTATGTATGATGCCAATAGAAACACAGGTAAACTTAGATACTTGGAACAAATTGCCTGCCGATCTCCAGACATTAATGAAAGATTTATTAGAAAAGACTTCTAAAAAATATGCTCCAGATCAAATCAAACTCGGTGAAGATTATTGGGCAAAGCTTGTTGGACTTGGTGTAAAGGTTTATGAATTACCAAATGATGAGGCAAAGCGGTGGCGAGAAGCCTGTGTCAAACCAATTGATGCCTTTGTTGATGGTCTCGGACCCGAAGCAAAAAAAATGGCTGATTTGATCAGGCAAAATACTAGATAGTATAAATCTCCATATAGCAAGATTATAGTATATTGTATTAGCTGAAAATAGAATATTCTTTGTTGTGTAGATATTACTTAGTAGGAAAAAATAGTTAGGATACTTTCCCTGTCTTGGAGAGATAGGTGCAGATTAGAAAAGGGTGCATTTTTTTTGCGGAGATAGTTCATTTAGTAAGTAGATTTCTCTGTATAATCGCTAGGATATGTTTGCTTTGTATGATCCTATTGGTGGTTTACGGAGTCTTTGTCAGGTATTTTCTAAGAAATCCTACTACTTGGGCGGTAGAGGGATCAGCGGTTTTGTTACTAGGTATAGTTATGCTCGCTACCGCCTACACACAACAAGTTGATGGGCATGTAAAAGTTGATTTAGTATCAAAATACCTCTCCACTAAAAACCGTACTATTCTAGATATAGTGAGTTCGTCTTTAGCATTGTTTTTCTGTATTTCTCTCCTTTGGACAGGCTACGGAGCCTTTATGCGCAGTGTTAGTCAGAATTGGCACAGCCAAGATGCTAATTTTGTTTTATGGCCGGCATATCTTGTAATTCCGATAGGAGCCTTATTTCTTTCACTTGAATATATTATCAGGATTTGTAGGAATATTGATCGCATACGTAACGTAAGAAAGACAAATCAGTTGCAACCTATTACTGGTGAAGTTCAATCAAGTCAAAATTCAAAAAACTATTAAAACTGTGCTAGTAAAGATTGAACTGTCGCAAAACCTTAAACGTAGGAAGTTAGTAGAGTGCCTTATTATATTCTAGCGAGTATCGCATTTTTAAGCCTTTTACTGCTAGTATCATTAGGTGTGCCAATAGCTTTCAGCCTCGGCGTATTGAGCCTCATTGGGTTATTAATATTTTGGCCTGGTGGAATAGATATAATCGCCAAAGTTACCTATGATATAAATACGGATTTTCTCCTTATTGCTGTCCCGCTATTTATAATTATGGCCGAATTTATTAACCGATCACGAGCGGTGGCGTCATCGTTTGATGCCATTGGAAAATGGCTGAGATTTATACCCGGAAACTTAGCTGTTTGCAGTATAATCTTAAGTACTGTAATTGCTGCCGCCTGTGGCACAACAACAGCTGGTTCTGCTATCACAGCAAAGCTTTGCCTTCCTGAGATGTTAAAAAGGGGTTATAACAAATATCTAGCGTTGGGTTCAGTTGGTGTTGGTGGAGTTCTGGCTATTTTAATCCCGCCGAGCATCGGATTCATTTTCTATGGCTTACTCGCCAATATATCTATCGCCAAGCTCTTTATAGCTGGAATTATACCGGGCTTAATCACTAGCTCAATACTTTGTTTATATGTAATCATAGTATCTAGTTTAAATCCAGATTTAACTCCCCGGGATACAAATAGCACCAGCATGAAAGATAGGTTTTTATCCTTATTCAAATCATTACCCCTTCTAGTCGTCATTCTATTAGCTTTATTACCAATCTACCTTGGGATAGCGACTCCTACAG
>CAZEAR010000101.1:0-8462 GCA_964510365.1 uncultured Dehalococcoidales bacterium
CTACACCTGTTAATATGGCCTCGGCTTCTATCACGGGGATGGAATCGATATCTTTTTGTTCCTTTATAGTAGTAATGGGTCTGGATTGTACTATATAAAAGTGGTCGTTATGTTTGGCCCACTCGATGTCTTGCGGAGACTTATATAATTCCTCTATCTTCATACTTAATCTGGCCAGCGCGACTATTTCTTCATCCGATAACTTTTGCTTATCCTGTTTGGATTTCGGGACTTCGGACAATACATTTGCGTTAAGTGCATTATCCGGATTTTTTGCATTTCTTATAAGCTGCATGTTCTGATTTACTATATTTTTATCGATAATATTGAACTTCTTTTTATCCACAAGATAAGAGTCAGGAGTGATTTCACCCGAGACGATGAGTTCTCCCAAACCGTAGATAGCCTCAATGAATATTTTAGACAGGTCATTGGATAGAGGTTCAATGGTAAACAGTACCCCGGATGCCTCCGACTGTATCATAGCTTGTACGGGTACTGCTATACCGACACTTAAATGATCGAATTTATGTTCATTGCGATAAAATATAGCCCTTTGTTCGAATAATGAAGCCCAGCAGCCCTGGACCGCTTTCACTACCTCGTCTGCGCCTTCGACATTCAGGAAAGTGCGCTGTTGCCCTGCAAACGATGCATCCGGAAGGTCTTCCGCAGTCGCTGATGACCGCACCGCTACGATACTGTGTTTCAATTTTGAATATGCTAGTTTGATTTCCTTCTCTATAAAAGTGGGCATGGGACTTTCCAGTATTTTGTTCATAATTAAGGTGGATACTTCCTGTAATTTCTTACTGTCGTTCACATCGAGTTCTGAAAGATGAAAACGGATATCGTCGGCTAATTTCGATACCTTAATGAATTCAAAATAAGCATCGGACGTCACAATAAAACCGGGTGGGACAGGTATCTGTGCCTGGGTCATCTCACCCAGGTTTGCTCCTTTACCCCCGGCTAGAGCGATATCATTCTTGGTAACCTCGTTGAACCAGGCAATGAACTTGGGTACTTGTTTCATTATTTCTCCTTGTTCAGATCACTAATTTTCGATATTTGTTCATGCTTGGAGAGAGAAATTGATTATATCATTAATAAAAAAAATATGACAACATAGATTTGTATTTTAATATTATAAACGGCAAATTTAGGCTTCCCGGCCGGCGATTATAGTATACAATTATTAAATATTGAAGAGAAAGGTAATTACATCTCCATCCTGGACTATGTAATTCTTACCTTCCAGTCTCAGTGAACCCTGTTTTCGGGCTTCAGCAAGGGTACCGCATTTGACCAGATCGTTAAAGCTTATAACCTCCGCTCGGATGAATCCTTTCTCGATATCGGAATGGATTTTGCCCGCTGCTTTTAATGCTGCCGTTCCAGCGGTGATTGTCCATACCTTAAGCTCGGCGGAAACAGTTGTAAAAAAGGAAATCAATCCCAGTAGCTTGTATGAAGTCTCTATGACCCGGTCCGTGGCCGGTGATAACAGCCCCAGTTCTTTGCGGAACTCCCCGGCTTCACTGTCATCAAGTTGTGATAACTCCATCTCCAGCTTTCCGCATAAAGCTATAACCTCGGTTTGAGAACCGGAAAATATATCGCTCACCTCGTTCTCAAACTCTGAAGCCCTGTCAAGCTGGTCCTCTCCTATATTGACCAGTACCATCAAAGGTTTGGCAGTGAGAAACTGATAATTTGACAGGCTTTTAAGTTCTCCGCCGGTTAAGCTTTGCTGCCTGATGGGAATCTCATCTTCCAGCCCTGACTTTATTTTTTGGAGAAGTTCGAGTTCTCTAGAATGTTGTTCACGTTCCGCCGGTTTGGCTGCTTTCAGGGACTCCTGGATTTTTATTAGCCTTCGATTGATGATCGACAGGTCGGAAACAATTAACTCCAGGTCCATACTGGTGATATCTCTTTGAGGATCGATACTATTTTCGATATGTGGCACCTTCTCATCTTCGAAAGCTCTAACCACTTGCAGTAATGCATCTGCATTACTCAGATAGTTTAGAAACTGGCCGCTGATGCCTTCACCCTTGCCGAAACTTTTTGCTGTATCGGCTATATCGAAATATTTTATTTCTGCGTGCACTACCTTCTTGGGCTGGAAGATGTCCTCCATGACCGGCAGTCTGGGGTCGGGTACTTTTGATACGCCGATATTAGGATTTACGGCAGATGATTTATATGAGGATATTTCGGCTGTGCTTTTGGTCAGAGCATTAAAAACTGTAGTCTTGCCGCTTTTAGGTAAACCTACTATACCGATTTCCAAGAGAGGCTCCTGGCATTTTATAAGGAATATTAATTGGAAATACCTCAAAATGCAAGATTTTACTTTAAATGAAGGCCGGATTTTGCTGGAAAGAGATACAAATATTAAGCATAACTGTTTGCGTGGACTTTGATAAAGGATATAATGTAGTTGTCGGCAGGCGGGTACCGTTGATTTTAATATGGCGGCTAGTCCTGTGTATTATTTTTTATGATATGTTATAATATGCCGAATTTTTCTTTTTGAAGGTAGATAGATGCCAGATTATGAAATAGTGTATATAGTAAGCCCTGAAGTCGCCGATGGCGACTTGAATAATGTCATTAATAAAGTTGGTGATTTTGCCAAGAAGGTTGGTGGAAATATAACAGAGGTTACTCAGTGGGGGAGAAAGAAGTTTACATATCCTATAAAAAAATTTTTAGAGGGGAATTATGTTCTTACTCATCTTGAGATAGAGCCAAAATCTGTTAAAGAACTTGATGCAAACCTTCAATTTGCTGGTGAGATTTTGAGGCATTTGATAATTAAATTATAGCTATAATTTAAACGGGAAGGTGGAATATGGCAAGTTTGAATCGAGTTATGCTAATAGGAAATGTCGGCTCTGATCCCGAGATGCGTTTCACTCCCAATGGTAACCCGGTAACCTCTTTTCGATTGGCTACCAATAGAGTCTATACGACATCTGATGGTGAACGGAAGCAGGAGACAGAATGGTTTACTGTGGTTGCCTGGAGGAAACAGGCAGAGAGTTGTAATCAGTATTTAACAAAAGGACAGAGGGTTTATGTAGAAGGAAGCTTACGCACGCGCAGCTGGGAAGGACAGGATGGTCAAAAGAAATGGCGTGTGGAAGTAGTTGCTAATAGAGTATTATTTCTTGATAAGCAGGCTACGGCTGTATTACCCAGCGATGAAAGTACTGCGGAGATTTCCGATGAAGTTGAACCCGAAGATTTACCTTTTTAAAACTTTGTTTTCAAGGAGGCATTAACTAAAGGATGGTAAAAGGTCGTGGGACAAGAACCAGGACAGAAAGGACACGGAGGTTTATCGTTAAGCCAAAAGTGTGCGCTTTCTGTGCTGAGAAGATTGCTATTGATTATAAAGATATTTCCAGATTACGCAGATATGTCTCTGAACGAGGCAAAATCGAGCCACGTCGTCGAACGGGCGTTTGTGCCAAACATCAAAGAAGTTTAGCGTTAGCGATAAAAAGAGCCAGGTATTTAGCATTATTACCATATGCTCCAACACATATTATTCCGAGAATAGAGGCTCCGGTGGTTCAGGAGCCGAGTATCCCTGAGCCGGTTGCTGCTGTAACTGCAGTAAAAGAACCGGAAAACGAGAAACCTGCTGCTCCTGAATCGGAAGTTCAGGAACCGGAAGCCAAGGAACCGGAAGCCAAGGAACCGGAAGCCAAGGAATCGGAAGTCAAGGAACCGGAAGCCAAGGAACCAGAAATCCAGGAACCGGAAGCCCCGGAGTCGGATTCAGGAGAAAATTCAGATGCCGAAAAGAACGTATCAGCCTAAAACAGTTGCCAGAAAAAGAAAGTGCGGCTATAAAGCCAGGATGGCCACCAGGGGTGGGAAAATGGTTATTAAACGAAGGAAGTTAAAGGGCCGGTGGCAATTAACCCCTGTCTAGCATGATGTTTATGGTCAAGAATCAGAGTTTAACTAAAAGACCGCAATATGAAAGAGTATATAAATCGGGGATTGCCAGAGGAAACAGATATTTAGTAGTAAAATCTTTGGAAAACGGGCTTGCCTGCAGCAGGTTTGGATTCTCCATAAGAAAAATTATTGGAAATGCCGTAGAGAGGAATAGGATTCGGCGCAGATTAAGGGAGATCATACGAACGAGAGATATTAAGCCTGGATGGGACATCGTTATTATTGCGCGCTCAAAGAGTGTCGACGCTGATTTTCATCAACTTGAGAAATCGATGTTGGAATTACTTAATCGAGCTGGTTTGTTATTAAAAAAGGATGAAGTGGTTAGCACTGGAGTTAATTAAGCTATATCAACATACTATATCACAGGTAACTCCCTCTTCCTGTCGTTTTACTCCTTCTTGCTCTCATTATGCATACCAGGCGATTGTAAAATACGGTGCAATTAAAGGATGCTGGTTGACTTTTTGGCGTTTGCTTCGCTGCCATCCGTGGTCTGATGGGGGTTATGATCCGGTTCCTTAGTGCTGTAAATAGAAATAGAGGTTTTATTGATTGACTAAAGCAAAATTAAATCTGGTAATAGCAGTAGTAATTATACTGGCTGTAAGCCTGGCGATTGGTTGTTTGAGTCCTACCGGCGGCAATGTCGGTTGTGGAGGCCCGGGTACACAGGGATGGTCGGGATTCGCCAGTAATAACGGGAATTTATTCGTTGGTTCCAGGGATGGGGCGTTACTTGCCTTAAGCCTTAAAGCCAGAAGCGAGAATAAAATTTTCCCTGATGAAGGTGAATGGGATTATACTATCGAAGTCGCTGCTCCGGCGAATCCCTGCGGTCCGCTGTTAACCTGTGGCGGTGCCGGATTACCGAAAAGTATTATATATAGCACTCCGGCTGTAGCTGAAGACCTGGTTTATGTAGGGACTTATGGCGGCCAAATTTATGCTTTGAACGCGGATACCAAAGCGGTTAGATGGGTTTATCCCCGGGCGACCAATGCCAGCATCGGCGGTATAGTCGGGAATCTGGTAGTAGTTGACGATACTATCTATGTTGGCAGCTCAAACGGGAAAGTATATGCTTTGAATACAACCACCGGCGATCTGAAATGGGAATTCGATACCGGCGAAAAAATATGGACGACTCCTGTAGTGGACGAAGGTGTTGTCTATATCGGCAGCTTCAACAGGGATCTTTTCGCACTGTCGAGCCAGGATGGCAGCCAGATCTGGAAGGTCGAATTGCCGACAGCCATGTGTTCCACACCGGTAGTCTACAAAGACAAACTGATCTTCGGTGCTTTCGATCGCTTTCTTTATACTGCCGATAAGTCCGATGGTAGAATCCGGGAGCTTTTCCAGGGTGGTAACTGGTTCTGGGCGAAGCCGGTAATCAAGGGCAATATTATTTATGCGGCCTGTCTCGATAAATCGGTTTACGCCATAAATGCTGATACCGGTATAGCGCAATGGAAGCAGACTACTGGTGCAGTGGCATCGAATCCGGTGCTGGTCAATGATCTTTTAATAACGATTTCAAAATCCGGAGAAATGCAATTTATAAATGCCGACAGCGGAGTAATCGAGAGGACTGTATCTATCGAAGCTGAAGTGATAGCTCCTTTGTATACCAAGGATGGCATTGTCTATGTTCATGCCAGGAATAGCTATGTCTATGCTGTCGATGTACAGAGCGCTAAAATAATCTGGAAGTTTAAAACCGATCTGGGAACTGAATAATGGCTGAATTTTGGAATGCTATCATCCTTGAACCGATACTGAACGTGCTGATCGCCTTAAGCACGATATTTGCCAATAATTTTGGGGTAGCAATAATTGCACTTACAGTTGTAGTTCGTGTGGCGCTTTTCCCGCTTACGGTAAGGCAAACCAGGTCCACCAAGGCGATGCAAACTTTACAGCCGCAAATACAGGAGCTTCAGAAGAAATACGGGAGAAATCAGCAGAAGCTGCAGCAGGAGATGATGAAGCTTTATAAGGAGGCAGGTATTAATCCGCTGGGTTGCCTCTGGCCTATGCTGATTCAATTACCTATCTGGATTGCGCTTTATCAATCTATTATCAGAGCTTTAGCTTCGACCCCTGAAAATTTATTGGATTTGTCCCAGCATCTTTATAACTGGGTGGTTGTTGCCAGTGCTATTCCCTTAAATGAGCATTTTATGGGGCTGATGCTATCGCAGCCCAATATGATACTGGCTGTACTGGTCGGTGTCACTATGTGGTTGCAGCAGAAAATGGTAACTGCTCCTCCCACCGATCCTAAACAGGCGCAGATGACTCAGATGACCACTTTAATGATGCCGTTTATGTTCGGTTTTATCTGTTTATCTTTTCCCAGTGGCCTGGCCCTTTACTGGTTGATTTCGAATCTGATCAGTATCGTGATTCAATATTTTGTTACCGGTGGTTGGGGATACCTGCAAATGCCGACTTTCAGAGCGGCGGCACCCAAGAAACCTCTACCGTCGGAGCAGCAATCCAAAACTATTCAGAAAGCATATAAAAAGAAGGGGATTTTGGGAAGGTGAAAGAAATTGAAATAAGTGCCAAGACAGTTGAAGAAGCTGTTCAGAAAGCGTTAAAAAAATTAAAAGTAAGCGAAGACCAGGTTGAAGTAGAAGTCATGAAAAAGGGACGGTCCGGTGTACTGGGTGTTGGGTCGGAGGAGGCCAGGGTCGTGGTGAAAGTTGTAGATAAACCGCAGAGCGATGACGAATTGCTAAAAGCAGCGGAGGAGGTACTGGAAGAACTGGTAAAGCTTCTGGGCCTGGAGGCGAAAATCACTGTTATCCCTCCAACCGATATTAATATGCCGGTAACTTTAAATATTGAAGGTGATGATTTGGGAGTTTTAATCGGCAGACGCGGTCAGGCTTTGGCTTCTTTGCAATATATTCTCAAGGTTATCATTTCGGAGCGATTAAAGACATGGGCGCCATTGAATGTAGATATAGCCGGATACAAAAAGCGCAGGTATGAATCTCTGCGTAATCTGGCTTTACGTTTAGCAGACCAGGTTGTTGCCAGCAAGCGTTCCATTAATGTTGAACCTATGCCGGCAGACGAGCGCCGTATTATCCATATTACACTTGCCGATCATCCTGATGTCGTCACTCAGAGTATCGGAGAGGGGAATTCGAGGAAAGTAGTAGTTTCATTGAGGAAGCGTTGAACATGTTCCGTCTGGTAGATAGCAAGGTCAATTTTCCGAAGCTAGAAAACCAGCTCCTCAGTTTTTGGAAAGAAAATCTCATCTTTCAAAAAAGCGTAGATTCACGCCTGGGAGCACAGCAATTTACTCTTTATGAGGGTCCGCCTACAGCCAACGGCAGCCCTGGTATTCATCATGTCCTGTCCCGTGTGTTCAAGGATATTATTCCCAGATACAAAGCCATGAAGGGCTTCTATACGCCGCGAAAAGCGGGATGGGATACGCATGGACTGCCGGTAGAACTCGAGATAGAAAAAAAACTTGGTTTTACCAGTAAGACAGAAATTGAGAATTACGGTGTCGCCAAATTTAATGCTCTCTGCCGTGACAGTGTCTTCAGCTATCTCAAAGATTGGGATGCTATAACCGAACGGATCGGTTACTGGGTAGACCTGGAGCACGCCTATATTACTTTACATAATACCTATATTGAGTCCTGCTGGTGGATTGTAAAAAACCTCTGGGATACAGGCCTGATCTATCAGGGCTACAGGGTTACTCCGCATTGTCCGCGCTGTGGGACATCGTTGAGTTCGCATGAAGTGGCCCTGGGATATAAAGACAACACCAGGGACCCTTCGGTCTATATAAAATTCAGGCTCATCGATACATCGGTAAACAAAGAAACGGCTCTCGGCTCCATACTATCCTCCGTCGATAAACCGGTATTTCTGCTGGCCTGGACGACCACTCCCTGGACTTTGCCGGGCAATACCGCTCTAGCTGTGGCCGCCGAAGCTGAATACAGCATAATGGAAGGCAAAGATGAATACCTGATTCTGGCCTCGGCATTAAGGGGAATAACGGAGTCGGAAGGATATATACAGAAAGAGACTATTGATGGTCGGGAACTGGTAGACATTAATTATGTGCCATTATTCAATCCGCATGATTATGGAGTAGAAAGGAGCCGTCCTCAAACAGATACCGGGTCTAAAGCCGAAGGTATGCGTGCCATGTTTGAGATCCAGCAGCCGGAACCTGATCTGGCTTACAGGATTATTTCAGCGGATTTCGTTTCCATGGATGACGGTACCGGTATAGTCCATATCGCTCCGGCATTTGGAGAGGTGGACTTTGAAGCGGGTATGAGTAACAACCTCGATTTTGTTCAGCCGGTGGACCTGGAAGGCAAGATGAAAGGTACATACTCATTTGCTGGTAAATTTGTTAAGGATGCCGACCCCGTCGTTCTCGAAGACCTTTCATCGAGAGGTCTGCTTTTCCGCAGTGAGGATAC
>CAZEAR010000102.1:0-6249 GCA_964510365.1 uncultured Dehalococcoidales bacterium
GTATGGAACAATATCAGCCGCCATCGCTGCCATATTTGATATAGTCGGGACCTCCACGGCAGAAGGTATCTTGTAATCTACAAAATTGGGATTCAGCACCACACCATCCTCCAGTACCATTTTTTCATACAGGGCGCTTCCGATACCCATCCCGATTCCTCCTTCAGTCTGTCCCTCACATATCTTTGGATTAATGGTCTGGCCCATATCGAAGCATTGGGCTACCCTGAGCACTTTGACTTCACCGGTCTCGACATTAACAGCAACTTCAGTTGCGCAGGCACCCCATGAATAATAGGCCACCACTCTCTTTGAAAGTCCATTTTCCTGATCTACCGGAATAACGGGGGCAACGTAAACCCCTCTGCCGATCAGTTCTCCTTCCTTGGGAAGATACGGTCCGGGTTGAGCGAACAAATTGCTAACTTTAATTCCTACATCCATAGTCCCTTTTTTATGAATGAAGCCATCTTCTATAACTAGGTTTTCTGGAGGCATCCCCAGTATTGCAGATGCTCTATCGAAAATCTTACGCTTGACGTCGGCACAGGCCACAAGCAGAGCATTGCCGACATGAAATGTAACTCGGTTAGAGATAGTACCATGGTCGGGTGGAGTAATAGCTGTGTCACAGGAAACCACTTTAATTTTATCCATGGAAGTAGCGAAAGCTTCGGCTGCGATCTGAGATATCGATGTATTACAGCCTTGTCCCAAATCGCGAGCGGTATGCTGGACTTCGATCATACCGTCGTAATGCACCTTTACTGTTACCACCGAAGCGAAGTTCGAAGCTGCTGTCAGTTTATTCGATACCGCACAGCCTTTGCCTTGCTTCCAGGGACCCGGTTGGTTCTCTGATTTCTTATCCCATTCCAGCCACGCTTCTACCTTATCCATGGAATTTTCGAGCTCGATATTGCGGGTAATCTCCCCAATTCCGTTCGGTTCCCCCTCTTTCAGCACATTCCTGCGCCTTAATTCAAAAGGATCCATTCCAAGTTTCTCTGCTATCAAATCCATATTGGACTCGACTGCCCATTCAGGCGGATTGGCGGCGAATCCGCGGAAAGGTCCGGAAACCGGTTCATTTGTAGCTACCATATATGTATCAATTGCGAAATTTGGTACTCTATAGGTTGCCGATGTCGCAAAGGAACCGTTGTAGCAGCCCACTATATTATTGCCGCTGTATGCTCCGCCGTTCATTATTATTCTTATCTGTCGTGCTACCAGACTGCCGTCTTTTTTTACTCCGTCTTTTATATAGATAATCATTGGTATCTCGGTTATACCGTCGATAAATACTTCGTCCCTGGTATAAATCTGCTTTACAGGTTGTTGTGCCTTAAGCGCCAGCAGCACAGTAATATGTATCGATATGCCCAGACCTTCAACCCTTGAACCAAAACCTCCACCCATACTGAGGCCGATCATTCTTACCTTAGCAGGCGGTATCTTGAAAACACGGCAGACATCTTCTCTTTCTGTATAGATTGTTTGGCTTGTAGCCCATACATTAATCCCACCGTCGGCCAAGGGCTGCACCACGGTCGCATTAGGCTCCATACAGCAGTGTTGTATCCTGTGCCTTATATATTTTTCTTCAACGATAAGGTCGGATTCTTCAAATCCTTTTTGTACATCTCCCTTCCTGGCTCTGTAGTAGCCGTTGATATTAGGCTGGTCCTTAATAAAGGTATATATCTGTGCTTTTTGTGGATCGCGGCCTTGATAGAAAGGTGAAAAAAATTTGGTAATACCCGGATTAACCACTATTTCAGGATTGGGCTTCATCGCTTCTTCGGGGTCAAATATAGCCGGTAGCACTTCATATTCGACTTCTATAAGGGTTAAGGCTTCTTCTGCGATATCGCGAGTATCTGCGGCTACAGCAGCTACCGGTTCACCCACAAATCGAACTATGTCGCGAGCCAGTACATATCTATCGCGCAAAGCATAGAGTTTCTCGTCAGGGGCGTCTTTGCCGGTAACTACTGCTCTCACTCCGGTAAGTTTTTCGGCTTTTGAAGTATCGATATTTATGATTCTGGCATGAGCATGTGGGCTTCGCAGGATCTTGCCGTAAAGCATGCGGGGTAAATATACATCCATTGTGTATTTGGCCTGCCCGGTTACTTTCTCCAGAGCATCGACTTTTATAACGCTTTTCCCGATAACTGAAAATTGCTCCATGTTTCCCCCTTTAACTGGTCATCTTGGCTTGAGCCTGTTTTACTGCCTCGATTATTTTTGTATATCCGGTGCAGCGGCAAAGGTTCCCACTCAGTCCTTCTTTTATTTCTTCTTCAGTAGCATTGGGATTATCATCCAGCAGCGCCTTTGCTGAAAGTATCATTCCGGATGCGCAGTAACCGCATTGAACTGCAAAGTAGTCGATAAAAGCTTGCTGTATAGGATGCAATTGTTCTTTCCCCAATCCCTCTATAGTTAGGATTTCATGTCCTTGAGCTTGAGCCGCCAGAATCAAACAGCTCTTCACCGCCATGCCGTCAATAAGCACCGTACACGAACCGCATCGACCGGAAGAGCATGCCTCTTTTGTTCCTGTTAGTTGCAGGTCTTCGCGTAATACATCTCGTAAAAATTTTGAAGGTTCCACATAAACATCATATTTATCCCCGTTGATCGATAAATTCAGAACTTGCTTCATCTGATGTCCCCCTTGTCCTGCTAGACTTTTTTAGCTCGTGCTATAGCAAGATTTATCATTTGCGTTGTTAATACCCCGGCCAGCTCTTGCTTATATTCTGCCGAAGCAGATACATCACCGGTGGGAGTTACCAAGCGCTTTGCCATAGCTCCGGCTTCCTGTGCGATATCGCTGTCTGCCTTTTTACCGCTTAATAGCTGGGCAATATCTCCGGCGAACAATGGCGTGGGTCCAAGTCCTCCAAAAGCTATCCTGGCTTCCTCTATTATTTGAAGATTGTTGTCCAGAATTACTATGGCAGCAACCGAGGCCAGCGGATAATCTCCTGCAATAATGGTCTCCTTTTTATAGGCATAACCTGAATTAGGAGGCAGTTCCGGAACCTCTATTTCGATTAATATTTCATCGGTCTCTAACGCTGAAGTATACATATCGATAAAAAAGTCTCTTTTATCTATTACCCTCTCTCCTCTTACGCTTTTAATTTTGACTCTTGCTTGCAGACAGATAAGCGATGTCGCAAGATCGGATGCAGGATCGGCATGGCTGATATTACCGCCGATGGTCCCCCAATTCCTGATTTGTGTATGTGCCAACCGCTCCTCTGCTTCTATCAGAATCGGATATTTCTCTTTAATTAATGCTGATTTCTTGATGGAACTGTGACTTGTTAAAGCACCTATGCTGAGGGTTCCGTCGTTATAGCGGATGTAGTTGAGTTCATTTAAATTCTTGAGATTAATAATGTAATCTGGCTCTATAAGTTTTTGTCTGAGCAGAATACCAAGGCTCTGACCTCCGGCAATGAGCTTTGCACCCTCTCCATACTTGGTTAAAAGGTTACAGGCGTCATCCAGGTTTTTGGGTTCTATAAATTCAAACACTTAATGATCCTCCCTCCTGTATTTCAGGGTGAATTTACTGCTTTAAACTATAATGATAGAGCGATTAAGTAGAAGAAGTAATTGGCGATATATTTCATATGTTGAAATGGAGATTTCACTAGGTTGCGTAGTATAATTGAATTGCGATTAAATGTCAATAGTTTTATTCTCCAATATTATCAATACCCCCTATTAAGGGACTGTATTTAATATATTTTCCATTCATAATAAATATTTCCCTGCCCTGAATTAAGTTTATTAATATTAAACCGGAATGACTCGGTGGACAAATCAGGAGTTTAAGGGCAGTAAGCCATACATTCTATCTCAATCAGCATGTTTGGCATTACCAGATCCGGTACTATGGTACATCGTGCTGGTTGGTCTTTACTAAAGTAACTGCTATATATTTTGTTCATCGCGGTGAAGTCTGCGGCATTTTTTAAATATACATTTACTTTTACCACATCACTTAATGATGAACCTGCTGCAACCAGTACTTGTTTTATCCCTTCCAAACACTGCCTGGTCTGTGCTTCTATCCCTTTGATTTCCTCACCGGTAACGGGATCTTCATAACCGGGTTGACCGGAAACGAAGATAAAGTCTCCAGCTTTTATTCCTGGAGAGAAGGGTAGTTCAGGTGAATTAGGTATCTTAATCACTTTTTTACCCATATTATATAACTCCTCTCGGTTGTCCTCTTAGTTTCACCGGCAAATCACAGTATTAGAACACTATAATGAGACTCATGTAAACTGTGGACGATCATCAATATATTCGAATTCGGATGAGTCTTTTTGTATCGGATCGGCTTCATGTTTGACAAGGATATCGAATTCATTTATGGTCTTTTCTTTATCCAGACTTCTGGTGGCCTGATTATCACTAAAGGAAATTGATTGTTTATCTTCAGATAGCTTTCCAACTAAGCGAAGTTCCTCAGCAATTTCATCGAGACCTACTTCTTTTAACCTTTCTAAGGTTACATTGCCTTCATTGTTGCATCCTCTCCAGGCATAATATTCATCCAGCATACCTGGATGTGATAGAGGAACTGTAGAGCCGGCTATAGGTGCATCGGGTGCCGGCACATCGATAAAACGCTTCGGTAGAGTATCGTCAGCTCTGGAAAAGCCCTCCCTTGAATTAAATGCTCTGCCTATTTGGACTATTCTTTCTCCATTTTTCAATAGTTCTTTAGCTGGGATATTCTCATCCATTATGGCATTATATATTTGAGTATAAAATTCGATGAATGTCGGCGGTACCCTCATTACCATCTGGGATAAAAAAATACAAAATCCCAGGGAATCTACAATTGCTTTATAGTTTTCACTCCACCATACCAGTCTGCCTTTAGCTTCGGGACTTAACCTGTCAGCGACTTTTTCATTGCCGAACAGTTGTTTGGCCATATCTTTTCTGCCTAGGCGGGCGATCATAGCAAAATGGTGTTGACAATCAGGCCCTCTAATACTGAGAGCATGCCCGAGCCCCCATGAATAATCGGCTCGCACATCTGATCCGGACACACCGCAACCTTTAACCCAACCGTAATAACGTTCTGCCTTATCTCCAAACTTATTTAATACACCTTCGGCTCCATTACCCAGAGCAGCCCCGATTCCTGATTTGTAAGATATGGCTTTTATTATTTCTTTAGCAGCTTGGAAATTGCCCCAGGTCATTTTTATCCCGTCCAAATCTCTTTCGTTGATTACACCGGTTTCATACATCTCCATAAGCATACCGATAATCGAGCTTGCTTCTTTAGCATCAATTCCGCACTGAGCACAAAGCCATACCAGATAACATAGTTTTTCATAATCAAAGATTCCCAGTAGAGATCCCAGGGCACATAGCGAGCCCCATTCGATTTTTCCGGACTTGGCAAATCCCGGAATATCTTCATTGACTTCAAATATCTGGCTGCAACCTACGGGACAGCCGTAGCAAGATTCACGCCGGGCCTTCATGTTTTTTTCAAAGATATCGGGATGATAAGCGCGTAGTCCCTCATCACTGACGTTATTGCGTGTATAATTAAAACCTGATATTGCGCCTATATTGTAATGGTCTATGACGAAGTTTAATGAACCGCTTTTCTTAAATAAATCGGCTGTTGCTGAACTTCGAATCTTCTGCCTTATAAATGAAGCCAGTTCAGAAACGCGGTCATCATCACCTTTGATTTTGCCTTTTTGTTTGACGACTGCTATAGCTTTTAAATTCTTTGATCCGGCGACAAAGCCGGCGCCGCCTTTAGCGGCGACATGATGTCCTTCACTTATAAATGAGGAAAAGGGAACTAGGTTTTCACCGCCGGGGCCGATGCCACCTACAAGCACATTGTCCCCTGCCTCTTTTTTTATTAACTCATCGGTCTCCCAGATTAATTTGCCCCATAGCGGTCCGGCATTGCGGATTTCGATATTGTCCCCGTCGATAAATATATAGACTGGATGTTTTGCCTTGCCGCGTATGAGGACATGGTCATACCCGGAACGTTTTAGCATGGTAGGAAATGTTCCCCCCGAGTGTGAAAATGAAAAAGTTCTGTGAGCTGATTTGGTAATATAAGCAATCCGGCTTGATCCTGGTATTCCTGAATCGACTGCAGCGCCGGTGCTGAGTATCAGTACATTTTCCGGGGATAACGGATCGGTTCCTCTGGGCACATTGTTATAT
>CAZEAR010000102.1:6259-8451 GCA_964510365.1 uncultured Dehalococcoidales bacterium
TATATAGCAGATATGCCCCCACCCCTCTCCCACCGATAAAGCGTTTCGCAAAAGATGGATCAAGCAATTCGACACTTGTTTTGCCGCTGGTAAGGTCCACATTCAGTAATCTTTGTTCTCTGCTCATGCCATCACCCGCAATCTTTATAATTGAGCACTGTATTATTTTTTATCGTGAGATACAATTATATCGGTTTAATCGGATTGTGTAATTGCAAAGCTGCAAGCTGAATAAATTTATCTGTATCGTTATATTATATTACTGCAAAAGTATACTACTAGTTAATCAATTGCTCAATTCAAATCGGCTAATCTATGGCTGGTTATCCGGTGGGAGGAACCTCTTCGGAATCGCTCTCTATCCGCAGTAAGGACAACTCCTTCATCCGATGATAGAAATACAAAAGTGCTTTGTATTGATAACAAATATGTAATTATGTACAATATAGCACAACCGAGGGATGCAGGTATGTAAATATACTTATTCACTTAACTCGGAAATTATTATTCAGTAAAAAGCGTCTTTCCTTCCGATACAGGCTTTATAGCCATTTGAGAATAATCCTGAATTATGCCATGAAAAAAGGTCATTAAATACGGAGTTCATAAACTACTGATATTTTAAGCAGGAAAATATCAAAAAAGATAATACAACCGAAAGTCCGGGAGTTAGTATGACATATTTAAATGAAGAGGTTAGAGAAATAGCAGATAAGTCGAACCTTTGGATGCTATCTACCATAAATGATGACGGCAGTCCGAGAACGATACCGGTACACTTCAAAAAAATACAGTCTGCAGATGAGATTATGCTGGTAAGTAACTTTATGACTGTTACGCTTAATAATCTGGAAGAGCGGCGGGATAAAGTCTCATTAACCTTTTGGACTGAGAGCATTGTCTGCCATCTTAAAGGAATAGCCAGTAGTTATTACTCGGGGGAAACTTTCCAGCGGGGTGTAGAAATGGTAAAAGCCAAACGCCCGAATCTGAATCCAAAATCTGTAATAATATTCAAAATTACGTCCGCCCAGACATGGCATCGACCAGGGTAACAGTAAGTATCATATTGTCTATACCGGCTTATTAATAATAAAATAGCCGAGTGTGATTTTATAATTTGTTCAGGAGGAATTGTATGGATGAAATAATGAAGCAAATAGTGAACTTTGTTCAGAAGGCAAAGTATGATGACTTGCCCGATAATATTGTTCAAGAGACCAAGCGTATTTTATTGGACTGCGCCGGCAATGCAGTAGCTGCCAATGAATCGGACAGGGGGAAAATAGCCGTTAAATTGGCCAAGACGCTGGGTGGGCCACAGGAGGCAACCATACTGGGCACCTGTGATAAGGTATCGTGTGTTAATGCTGCTTTTGCCGATGGTGAGTTGATTGATGCAAAGGATTATGGCTGCGTCGGCTTCGGTATACATTCTGCCCCGCATATTGTTCCTCCTCCACTGGTAATGGCTGAGAAAATGGGAGTATCAGGAAAAGATCTGATCCTGGCTACCGCGGTAACGCACGAGCTATCTGCAAGGATGTCGGCAGCGCTTTCGCCTATTTATGAGAGCGTAGGACTGGCAAGCGGGAAATATGAATTAAGACATCCCGACGTATGTGGCGCTAGCTATGAGATAGTCCCGGCCGCCGCAGGTGCCAGCAAGATTATGGGCCTCGATGAGGAAACAATGGCAAATGCACTCGGTATAGCCGGTTATTTTGCTATGCCCAATACTTTTCGAAAGTGGGAGCTTACAGCCCCGGTACGGATGACAAAGTCTGATCCCGGAGGTTGGGCTGCCCAGGGTGCTGTGACTGCCGCCTTACTGGCAAGCTTGGGATATACCGGAGACACGGACCTTTTTGACGGCGATTGCGGCTTCTGGAAATTTACCGGTTATACCCGATGGCGACCTGAAAGACTTCTTGCCGATTTGGGGAGTTCATGGGTAATTCGAATGAATTACAAGGTATATCCTGCCGGCTGGTGTTGTGGAGGCGCTAATCCTATGTTAAGCGAAATTATGCAGGAGAATAACCTGACACCGGAGGATATAGACCATATCCATGTAATGACGCATCCTCTCGAGGTACTTAAGTTATGGCAGGAGAATACTATGCGTACCGAGGATGATTGCGCTTTCAACGTACCTTACTTGTTAGCATGCGCTGCTTATGGAGTTAGAA
>CAZEAR010000103.1:0-5747 GCA_964510365.1 uncultured Dehalococcoidales bacterium
GTCTGACTGGCAGTCAGAAGGTAGTGGGTTCGAATCCCATCAGCTCCACCAGTAAATATTAACAACCATCCGAAAACCTTCTGACCGGCATCTCCTTTTTGTCTGAATTTACCAGAATTGTATCTAGACTCCTTTTTGAGCAGAAGTTCATTGACAGCGACAGATAATATTCTTGTTTTATATAGATAGACTTGTTGCTAAAGAGGTTTGTTTGCAAATTAAATGATTTACATTTTATTAAAAATTTAATTATATTTTAACGAACTTATAATAGTATTTTGATAACCTTACCTTGATAAGTATAACCGGATGGAACACTATGGTATTTACAACTTGACTAACGAACGGTTATTTCCCAAGCCGTTATACATCCACATATTCCGTAATAAAATACCCCATAACCAACTATGTTTTACACTTCATGTAAACCTATTACTTATAAGATTCGTTTTAATATTACCAAATAATAGCTGGGAGATTTTAGTGGTGCACTTAAATAATGTAATGCATTATTTCAGATACTCATCCTGAAATGTTTAATTGGAACCGAGCCGCTCATAAAGCAGAAAATTTATTATTTTGAAGTCTTAATAGCGGGAGTAATATCAGGTCGCGATCAATAGAACAGGAGGTGAACTAGATGAAAAAAAAGTTTGCTTTTATCAGTTTAGCTTTAGCTTTAATACTTACTTTGGTCTTGGGATCAACCGTTCAGGCGGCTGGCCCAAACTCTAGTCGTGTAAGGGCCTTGGTAGCTTTCTACCCCGAAGTAAACCAACCTGCTAGAGACGCTCTAATGGATAAATTTGGCGCAACTCAGGTAAAAGAATTGCCTATAATAGAGGGAGCTGTAGTATTACTACCTATTCCTGCCATAAGTGCCTTGTCCGGTGAACCTGGGGTTAAGCTTGTTGAGATGGATCAGAGAGTTTCCGCTTTTTCCAAACCACCGTGGGCAGGCGGCCCGGGTAACGGCGAGGAACAACAGCCACCTCAAGAGATTCCGACCGGGATTAACCGTATCGATGCTGATCTTAACAGCAATACAGGTGCAGGTGTCAAAGTGGCAGTTATCGATTCCGGCATTGATTACTCACACCCTGATCTGGACGCTAACTATAAGGGCGGTTATGATTTTGTTAACAATGATAATGACCCGATAGATGATAATGGCCATGGCACACATGTTGCCGGAATAATCGCTGCTGAAGATAACGACATTGGTGTAATAGGTGTAGCCCCTGAAGCCTATCTGTATGCAGTGAAAGTGCTAGATAAGAAGGGTAATGGTTGGCTCTCCGATGTTATTGCCGGCATAGGCTGGTGTACCGACCCGAATGGGGACGAAGATACTTCGGATAGGATGGATGTGGCTAATCTAAGTCTAGGAGCAAAGGGGTCGAGTTTAGCGCTACACGAGGCAGTAATCAATGCTACTAATATCGGGGTAACGCTGGTAGTGGCGGCTGGCAATGAATCAAACGACGCCGATGCATATATCCCGGCTACATATGATGAAGTAATAACTGTTTCAGCCATTGCTGATTTTGATGGACAATTTGGTGGTCTGGCTAATTCTCAAGTATATGGCAAGGGACGCTTTCAGACAATACAAGAGGATGATGCCTTTGCCTACTTCAGTAACTATGGCACCGACATTGACCTGGCTGCACCCGGGGTCTCTATCTATTCAACCTATAAGGGAGGAGGATATGAAACATTAAGCGGCACTAGCATGGCTGCACCTCACATAACTGGTGCTGCCGCTTTATATATCCTGACAAATCCGGGCTCAACGCCATCACAGGTGCTTCAGGGTTTAAAGAGCGCTGGTTGGGATTCCGGTAATCCTGAATACTTCACCAACGATCCCGATAACTATGAAGAGCCTTTATTAAATGCCGCTGGTTTATAGACTTCAGCTAGTTTATTAAAAAGAATTAAAGGGCTAGTCTCGGTAGATTAGCCCTTTCTCCATATTAGCTTTTATTTACTCCAAACAATTATATAGCGATCTGGCAAGATTTCAGTTACAGAGAATAAACATAGACGACGACGGTCATATGAGCAAAATATTTATAGCGGGCGGCCAAACCAGAAAATGGAAAATATAACACTAATAAGAATCAGTATAGCTGCAAGTCCGGTGAAGATGGCGGTGAGCTCCGTTTGCTCCGACTTGAGGACCAGCTGTGTGCTCAGGTTTTGATAGATGGTGAGCAACTCAGCTTCATTATCCGCTTTGAAATATTGAGCATCCGTCTTTTCGGCAATACCTTTAAGTGTTTCTTCATCAAATCGCATATAAATTGAGTATTCCCCAAAATTAATTTCGGCCCCTTGAGGACTTCCAATGCCAACCGTATATACTCGCACACCGCGATCAACTGCCTGTCCAATGATATCCAGCGGCCTGGGCCCCGTAGTATTTCGTCCATCGCTTAATAGAATGATAGCTGCAGGTGCATAGGTACCAGGCGGTAACGGCATCGGCGTGGATTCAATATCAGAGGGCACAGATGCACCGGATGAATCCGCTGTCTTCCGGCTCGTTTTTTCAAAAATTGCGTCCAGTGACGTGAGCAGACCTGTTCCGATTGCTGTTCTATGTTGCAACCTCAATCGATTGATCGCTGCATTTATCGATTCGCGATCGGTAGTCGGTGCTTGAACAACTGCAGCATAACCGCTAAACGATACTACACCTATCCTGACATTCTTGGGCTGTTTTTCGATAAAGGTTAATGCAGCAGCTTTTGCCGCCTCCAGCCGGCTCGGCTTAATATCATGTGCCCGCATGCTCATGGAAACATCTATTGCCAGAATAACCGTACCCTGCTGCGATGGTAACAGGGCACTGGCAGTAGGGCGCGCCAGCGCTACAATCAGAATTATCAGCGCGAGGATGAACAGAATTGGAGTAATGTGTCGTCCTGTGCCGGGTCGATTTACCGTCACATGCTTTATAAGTGGAATACTGGAAAACCTCAATGCATATTTTTGCCTCCGGCGCTGTATCAAGAAATAGATATAAACAAGCAAAGGTATTAACAGCAACAGCCACAACATGTCAACCCAGAGAAAAGACATAATTCACTCCCGTCAATCCGTTATCAATAATTGTAACATTTTTTCGGTGTTAAGCAGGATTAATATTTCCCTGCTCTTTATACATAGGTTTTAGCAAGGCCGCTAAATAAGTAAGAGATGTGTTTAAGAGGCATATCACAATACACACCAAAGCATTCTATTTAGGTACATGCAGAGATTCTAGCCCTTTTGGGGCTGGACCTGTCCAATGGAATTGAGCTCCGGTATACGGCCGGTTAACTCTGCCCATTCGCCTCCTATTGTTGTCCGGATAAGTCCCGCCGCTGCCGCAAAGACTTGTGCCGGCATGGTTTTTTGCCAGATCCCGGTCATATTCTCACGGTCATCAAGGCCTATTAGCGGATAAAGCCATGCGACTAATAGTGAGATTACCGGAATGAGTTCATCCCCGTCAGAACCGATAACATAATTTCACTTTCTACTGCAGTTATGTTAAGCTAGAGTATTACATGCAGGGAAATAGATAAGAAGACAGAAATGAGCCATATCCTGTTCGTATCGGATAATCCTGATCTAAAAGAGACAAATATGGATTACTTCATCCAGAATAACTACGAAGTGTCCACCAGTCCCGACTGTCTCAGCGGATTACTCAATACCGGCAACGGCAGCTTCGATATTGTTGTCATCGATGAACAGATATCGGATATGAATTGCTACAAATGTTGTCAAAAAGTACAACAGCATTCAAATATACCGATTGTGCTGCTGGGCTCAAGTTTAGAAACAGAGATATGGCCCCAAAAAGATGAACTTGGTTTTGACTTATACATAAAAAAACCGGTAGTCCCACAGGAGCTACTGGCTCAGATCAGAGCATTAATGAAGCGAACATTACCAGTGAAGCATACAATGAGATTAGAGACAGGTGAACCTGCAGTAGTGCTGGCCACTTCAACTACTCCGGCATTATTGCAATATGAAGAAACCGCTGTACATCATAAGCAGACTGAAGATGAAAGAATCTCTTTAGATAAACAGAAAGAAGGTCCGGTTATCAAACTTATTCAGGCATTGGCCACAAAACGGCTTCCCGAAATTATACCAACCATAAATCTTACATCTGTAAACGGCTTTTCTTACCCTGAAGTTGACAGGTTACTCGAGACTTCAGGTCAGGACACATTGAATATTCTTGACTCATTAGCAAGGAAGAATGTTCTAATCAAACATTTATTTGAAAAAATCAAGGTTGATCCGGAGGCATCGTCTCAACTAATACCGATAGAACGTTGTCCATACTGCGGGTCCGGTAATTTAATCAAAGGGCAATTACTGGAACATCTTAGCTGTGGTTACTCCGGACTGGACCAGGATTATAGATCCGATGGTGGATATAATTGTCCCAAATGTCATAAAAATCTAAAACTTGTTGGTGCTGATTACCGCAATGCGGGAATATATAATAAATGCCTTGATTGTAATGAGATCACCCGGACACCATCTATTAAATGGCGCAGCCTGAGAACCGGCAAAATATGGTCGACCGATGAACTTCATGAGATCATGGTTTATTCATACAGTCTTAATCCAGAGAAAAGGGGATGGCTTGAATTTCAGTTAAAATCAAAGAATCAACTCGTTGAATTACTGGAATTAAGAGGTTATCAGGTAAAGGAATCTGCTCAGTTATCAGGTAGTTCGGGAGCAATCCATACTGTTGACATTTTAGCAACCAGGGATGATAAATTTCTTACAATAGATCTGGGTATCGGTATTTTAGTCGCTTCGCCCGGAGAGTCAAAGGTACAACTTGACGAGCTTTTTAAGTTTGATACAAGTACCTATGATTCCGAACTTAATTACAAAGTGGTGGTCGCAATACCTGAATTAAGCATTGAAGCGGTGAACTTTGCCAAGCGACAGATGATAGGTGTTTTTGAAGCCGATAGTCTGGAAGCTCTGGTATCTTATCTCATAAGCAAGCAGCATGCAAAGATTGAAGCAACGGCTGATACGGAACATAGCCGTGAACAAAATGATGTTCACAATATAGTTGATAGAACAAATGCACAGAGCGAAATTGTAAAATTCCTTAAGCAACGAGATTATAAGGTATTTGTGAATGCGAAAATAACCGGAAAATCGGGGGCAGATTATATATTCGATATTTTCGCTCAAAGAGATGACGGAGTAGTTGTACCAAATGTTGTTATCGGAATAGCTACAGCAAAAGGTGGAGAACCAATAGGTATTGAGGAGGTCTCAAAATTTGATGCAGAAGCTTATGATGCCGGTATTCGTAATAAAGTATTTATCGGGATACCCGATGTCAGCAACCAGGCCAAACAGTTTGCCAGACAACAGAGAATAGAAGTCCTGCAGTTAGAGCAGCTATCCAGTCTATTATCCCAATGATTACGGACGAGCTAATAAGTACGTGATATTAATCACATACACTAAATTCAGTTAAATTTATAATATCAAATTATATATATTTAGCATACGTGATATCCGTATGAGTATTTAATAGTTGACATTCAAGGTATAATTATTCTTCAAATAGAGTTAAAGATATGGAAGTTGTTACCAAGAAAAATCGCTTAAACCAAATTTATAGATTAGACAAAGGAAAAAAATTAATGTCAAGAATCATCGTTATTGGTTCAGGCGTAGTAGGATATGCCACAGGATGG
>CAZEAR010000103.1:5757-8438 GCA_964510365.1 uncultured Dehalococcoidales bacterium
TTTTCTAAGAAAGGGCATCAAGTTACATTCGTTGATACAAATATCGAGACTGTAAATAAAATAAAACAACAGGGATTTAAAGCTGGTCTACCCAATGAACTTAAAGATATAAGCGCTGAAATAGCCTTTATCTGTGTTCAAACTCCGGTACACAGCAATGGCGATATGAATTTGGATTATGTTATTGCTGCTGTCACCAGCTGTGGTAAATGGTTGAGGGACCGGATGGATAATAGGTGGAAGCTTGTTGTTATCAGAAGCACTGTATTACCCGGTACTACCAGAAACATTTTGATCCCGTTACTGGAAAAATACTCAGGCCTGACAGCAGGTAAAGACTTTGGAATTTGCATGCAGCCTGAATTCTTACGAGCTCAATCAAGCCAGGATGACTTTATTCACGCCTGGGCGACGGTTATCGGTGAGCTAGATAAAGAATCAGGCGACAACCTGGCAAATTTATATGCAGATTTTGATAGCCAGATATTCAGAACCGATCTGGAATCAGCAGAGTTCTTAAAATTTGTCCATAACTGCTACAATGCCGCGAAAATCTCATTTACAAATGAAATGTGGCTATTAGGAAAGAAATTAGGTATCGATGCAAACTCCGTAATGAAAATTGTAAGCCGGACTGCCGAGGGTTTCTGGAATCCAGCCTATGGTACAGTTGGCGGCAGACCTTATGGTGGGCATTGTTTACCAAAAGACACCAAGGCATTTCTAACGTTTGCTAAAAAGAACGGGATTGATCCGCAATTACTCTCGGCTGTCACTTCAATTAATTTAAAAATGGAAGAATTAGCCGGTCAAGGATTAGCACAACAGTCAAACAATGATAATCCTATGTGGCAACCATCGCCTGTTCTAGCAAAGAATAAGGAAGTCAAGAGATAAATGGAAGCTGGAGAGTTTATTAAATATGCTCTGCTGCTTTCACCATTAGGAATTATCGGTTTGTGGAGATGGGGAGTTTGGCTCTTCAAGAAAATATGTGCTTCTTTCTACAGGCCGATACAAATCGGATACTCTTCTCCTAGTAATTTTACGCTAAGCGTTGTTACGCCGGTCTACAATGAAGATCCCGAAGTTTTCAGGTTAGCACTAGATTCCTGGCAGGCTAATGCCCCTGATGAAATCATTGCTGTAATCGATATTACGGATAGAGTATGTATCGACGCCTTTTGTAATTTTGCCAAGGGCAAACCGTGGGCGAAGCTGCTGGTTACTGCCAAAGAAGGAAAGAGAGCAGCTTTAGCTGATGGGATATTAGAAGCAAAAGGTGAAATTGTGGCATTGGCTGACAGTGACACGGTCTGGATGTCTGATGTCAAGGAAAAAGCACTTACTCCCTTTGGACACCCTAACATAGGAGGAGTGGTTACAAGACAAAATAGTATGTATCGCCATTCTATCTGGCAGAAAATAACCGACATTATATGGAATTTAAGAAATGCCGATGAATGGCCCTCACAAACAGCCACGGGTAAAGTACTGACCTGCCTTTCCGGTAGAACTGCTTTTTATCGCCGGAAAATACTTCTCCCGCTATTAGATGAATTCCAAAACGAGATTCTACTGGGTAGAAAAAAGGAATCAGGAGATGATAAATGCTTGACTCGTTTAATCCAGAAATATGGCTGGATGAGTTATTTTCAAAGCAATGCTCAAGTCTATTCTACGGCTGCTTCAAGTTTTAAAGTATTGTGGAAACAAAGAGTTCGCTGGTCAAGAAATAGTTTCGGCTCGGATATCACCGCACTCGTAGTGGAACGTTGGGTATGGAAGCATCCTTATCTCGCCTTCTATATGATCGATCGATTTATCTCACCCTTTACTCTAAGTTTAGCTCTAACTATTTTCATCATCGCTCTTAGTTTCAGTAACTGGATTGCCGCTCTGGGTATCTTCTGCTGGTGGATTTTTAGCAGATTGGTAAAGATATTTCCCCATTTGAGGCGGCAACCCAAGGACGTGCTACTAACACCACTATATGCCGGCGTCAGTTTTATAATCGCTGCTGCAAGAATTTATGCGATGATAACAATTAGAGAACAGAAATGGATTAGAGAAAGAGTATAGTAGTTAAGATAGTGGCAGTCTAATTCAGTCCCTACAGGAAGCAGTAGGATCAAACTGTGCCCCATAAGAGCCTGTGGAGTCGCCTCCTTCGTTATCTGACATAGTATTGGAGCATATTCTCCCCTGGGGTATATTCATAATCTTTATTCCACCGGATTCGTTATCATGAATTATATTATTGTAGACATCATTGTTGATTCCATCCATTTGGGTTTCACCACCGAGACGAATACCCGCGCCAACATTGTCATAGACTTCATTATAACGAAAAATATTGCTTTCTCCTCTGGATTGCAAACAAGCTGAATTGGGATTTTTTTGTCCTGTACAAATATTGTACTCAACGATGTTGCCGGATGAGCTTTCCTTAATATCCACCGCCTCTGCACCCTGGGTATTGATGAGGTTGTGATGTATCCAATTATTCTTCGACTGATCTCGATCTGCTGTGGGATTATTATCATTATGAAGTTGATTAACAGCAGTACCGATGTAAATGCCCTCGCCGTTATCGCCCCCTAAACCGAATTTATAGTCATAAACGCCGCAATTGGAAATAGTGCAATATGCGATTTCATTGTCCGAAGCAAAATAACGCA
>CAZEAR010000104.1:0-8437 GCA_964510365.1 uncultured Dehalococcoidales bacterium
CCCAAACTGCGGACATATAGGCCCCATGCAACATAGTATCGGACAACAATATTCAACAACGCCTGCAAAAACAGCTGATTTCATCCCTCCGATCAGGCAGCCAAGTCCTCCGGTTCAACAATTTCAACCGGTCCCGGAGGTCGCTCAAGGGCGCTCCTGTCCACAGTGCGGTCAAAAGATCTCCCTGGATTCTCGAATTTGTCCTCATTGCAATGCAACTATTGGTTCCAGACGGCCTACACCGCCGCTGCACGCAGTAAGCACTACAGAAAGAGTTCAAGGCAATGTATTTCATCCTGTTACTCCGATACCGGCAACCGCACCATCCATGTATAGAGGAGAAAGCGCTACTCCTAAAGTTGCCAGCATCCCGTTACCGGGGAAACCGTTTGCCGAAAAAAGTACCCGTGAAAAACCAAAGGAACGCGCATACAGGGAAAAAAGAGGTGGATTCCCTATGGGATTGCTGGCAGCAATTATGGTTGTCGCGGCTGCTCTAATAGGTATGGTCATTTATGTAGCGAGTCAGGAGTTTAAACCACCGGTAACATCCCTATCTGAGGATAATGCTTTTAATATCAAGAATATTTCCACGAAATCGATAACTGAAAACAGTGTTACGGTTACCTGGACTACAGAGGTACCGGCAACAAGTCAGGTACAGTTGTGCGAGGGTGATATATTATGTCTACCATGGACCGATATCGATAAAGAACTAGTTACATCTCACTCAGTAGCCGTATCCGATCTAAAGCAAGGCACACTATATCATGTTTCTATTAGATCATTGGATGCTGATGGGAACGAAGTTATATCTGATAAAGACGTAACTTTTAGTACTGAGGGAGAAGTAGCTTCATCGGCATTTGCCATTTCCGGAGTTAATGTTGTTGATATCGATGAGACAAGCGCTACCATTAAATGGACAACGGATAAAGAAGCTACCAGTAAAATAGATTACGGAGAGACGACGTCGTATGGAACACAATCTGTAGACAATAATTTAGCAACAAACCATAGCATTGTTTTAAGTAGTCTGGATAACAAAACAGATTATTATTATAAAATAACATGTACGGATGCCGATGGTAACGAAACTGTTTATGAATCTAAAAAGGCTTTTACAACCAGTGCCTTTATAACTGTCGGCATCAATATCGGTAACCGTGCTCCAAATATTTCTTTAAATAAACTTGGCGGCGGAACTGTAAATCTGAGTGACCTGCGCGGTAAAATAGTGATGGTCAACTTCTGGTATGCTGCCTGCGGCCCCTGTATAGCTGAAATGCCCGATATCGAAGATGTATACAGTACCTGGTCGGGTCAAAAACAATTGGTCGTGCTTGCTGTCAATCGTAAAGATGGAACCGCGGTGGTACAGGATTTTGTCAATACCCATGAACTAACTTTTCCAGTCTTACTCGACCCGGATGGAGCAACAAATAGTCTATACAATGTAGCACAATGGCCGACAACTTACTTCATTGATACGGAAGGGATCATTCGAGATTATAAAGAGGGTAGTTTCGCCGATAAAGACGAAATCCTGGAAAAGCTGGGGTCTGTTTCAGAATAGATTAATAGTATACCAATCTAACATATCAGGTAAAATATTGGAAACAAAGATAGTATTATGTCCCAATTGTCGAATTCCCAATGCGTCGGGAGTTTCTAATTGCAGGGGTTGTGGAATCAGGTTATGCTGCCAGTGTAATTCAGCGATGCCGCTACAACTTGGTGTTTGCCCCCAATGTGGATGGTGGGATCCCAGCTGGAAACCGCCTTATAGAGATAGCGAAAAGGATGAGTCGGAACAAAGACCAACCAGAGTTTTTACAAAGAAACTGGAATTCCAATGCACCCAATGTGGCGCCAATGTCGCTCATGATGCTGAGAAATGTACTATTTGCGGCTATGTCGGCCATATGCAACTTCGGCAGAATAAATCATCAGTAACTGCTAATAGAGCAACTACAGCGATAAGGAACAACTCGGCGCATACCAAACATAATTCCTTTAGAATAGGCGGATCTAGACCAGTATCAATCCGATCCGATATTAAAACAACAGGTAATTTCTCAAAAAACAAAAACAGAGCTAATATATATAAATCAACTGATCACAATAAAGAAAAGACAGCCACTAAAGCTGTATTCTGGGGATACGAGACCAAAAAAAGTTTTTCTCCATGGCTTTTGATAGCTATAATTGCCAGCGCCGTGATATTTATTGTTCTTACAGTATTACTATTTATATGGCTTGGACATGGGAACCTATAAACACAATAGCCATTGGATGGCAATTTTTCAATAGCAACAATTTAATATAAACTTACTAAAATGGAGGCGATTTGACTCCGATAAATATTGATCCTAAATATCACTCAATGCCGGAGAAACCACACTCACATAGCTGTCCTCAATGCGGTCATATAATCGCCGATACTACATCCGGAAAATGTCATAATTGCGGACATCTTTTCGATCACCGTCAATTTGGAGGGCAGCGGGAAGAAGTAATCGGCTCCCGGTACAAACGACCCAGACGAGTATATACAGAGAAACCGATAACGGATGATAGTAAGCCACCGTCTGCAGCTCCAAACATAAAGGCTGAACCGATTTGTCCCCGATGTAAAACCACTATTAATAGTACAAATGTTATGGATGAGAAATGCCCGTTTTGCGGTTACATCGGTCCCATGACATCGAGACAAATAGACGAACCATGGCAAACCCCAGCCGCACCACAGGAAGAGGCTTATTCACCGACAATGGAACCTTTAGGTTCCGAACCGAAGGATATATTTCAGGAAGCGCCTGTTCGTGAGGTATCGTCGGTATCCGATTCAAGCGCGTTAATAGATGCGGCACCTAAAGATTGGAAGAAAGCCAAACCGGCCTCAAAGCTGTTTAAAAAATTCCCGAGAGCTAAGACGATAGATAAATCCGAGGAGTGGAAAGTGGAGTCTACAAATGGACTTTCATTCGCCTCTTTGTTACAAAAAATTCGGAGGGCTTCCAACAACTTCAACATCGGCTTCCCCTTCAAAAGGGTATTAACAATATTCGGAACTCTGGTACTGGCAGCTCTCATTGTCGTCGGCATAGTCAAGATAATTCCCCTGATATCTCCTTCTTCCCTTTCATCGACAATTTCTCAACAAACAACCCCAACAAACGGCAATAAAACAGCTGAAACCTTAATACTTGATGTTGTTAACGACGATATAACGTACTCAAGCGCCACCATAACATGGACAACCAATAAACCAGCCACCAGCAAGATCGAGTATGGTACAGATAAAACATATGCACAAGGAGTATCATCAGATGATAACCCAACCCTAGACCATAGAATCACATTAGACAGTCTGAAATCCGATACCAACTATTTTTATAAGATAACATGTATAGATTCGGATGGTAACGAAATCATCTATGAAGCTGAACAATCATTTACCACTAAAATGCCACCGGATACAACTGCACCGGTGATTTCAAAAGTGACCGTTATTCCATCGAAAATAAGTGACAGGAGTGCAATCATTTCATGGGAGTTAGATGATAAAGAAGCATCAAGTTATATCGAATATGGCATCGATGAACGGTACGATAACAAAAAAATCCCCGATAAAGACTCAGCTAACATTCGTACGGCAATGCTGGGCGGACTAAAACCCAGTACAAAATATAGCTTCAGAATAATCTCAGAAGACAGCTACGGAAACAAAGCCGAACCTTATACAGGGGTAACTTTTACCACTCTAGCTCCAGTCCCCACCGGCGTTAAAAAAGGTGATCGTGCCCCTGATTTTAATTTAGAATACTTTACCGGTGACAACTTGCCGCAGGAATACGTGTTTAACGGGAATACCGTAAATTTAAGTGATTTCCGAGGTAAAGTCGTAGTGGTTAATTTCTGGTCTATCTCATGCGGTGCTTGTATAGCCGAAATGCCCGATATCCAGAGATTATACGATAATTCGGATAATAGTGAATTAATTATTCTGGCTATTCACACAATACAGTATCGCTCAAGAATCGAGAGATTTCTTGAAAATAAAGACTGGACCCTGCCCATATTACTGGATGCCAATGGCCAAACATCTCGTGAATATAAAATTACCACGATCCCCAGAACATTTTTTATAGATACCGAGGGAATCATACGTAAAGTTAAATTCGGCCGATTCAACGGTCTGGACGAAATCCAAAGCATCCTGGAATACGATTCCCTGCTCGGTTCACAGTAATAATCGAAACTTAAATTAAACCTCGAAAGTATTAAAAGCTATTTCTTCAGGATCACCGCAGCGTTATTTCCCGCGGCACCGTAAACCTCGGCCATACCCACCTTGGCTCCCTCGACCTGTCGATCCCCACAAAGACCCCTCAATTGATTAACTATTTCATAAAACTGGCAAAATCCTTGAGCCATTGTAGCCTCGCCAAAACTTGCGAAACCACCGCTGGGACAGACAGGAAGTTTCCCGCCAATCTGCCAATAACCCTCATCAAGCTTAACGTGGCACTCGCCTTCTTTACAGAAACCCATTGTTTCGAGGTACTGTAAAAAGTGCCAGGAGCTGTTATCCGCGATTTCCACAAAATCGATATCCTCCGGTCCCAATCCGGCTTGTTCATAGGCCCCTGTGGCTGCCATATAGCTTTCGCTGATCAAGGGCACTCCCGGTTTAGGATTGAAGCTGACCACCGGGATACTTGTCGTGGGATCACCGTAAAGAGGAGTACCTGTTGCCGAAGCCGCAATATAAATCGGTTTTGCCGAACTCTTTTTAGCTGCCTTCTTACTACCGAGAACTACGGCGCCGGCGCCATCACTGGTAGCACATATCTCAAGAAGCCTCAACGGATCTGTTACCATCGGTGAGTTTAAAACGTCTTCTATAGTAAATACTTTTTGGTATCTGGCCTTGGGATTCAATGAACCATGTTTACTACACAACACTTTTATCTTGGCCAGGTGTTCCTCGGTGTCTCCATACTTAATCATCCTCTTACGCATTTCGAATGCCCAGTAAGCCGGATTGGGCAATCCCATATTCCAGCGCAGCGTATCATTGGACGGTACCGGCTCATCATGATAGACCGGCAGATAGGGGAAAAAACCTTTGGCCGATTTATCGGCAGAAATTGCCAGAACTATATCAGCCTGCCCGGAGGCAATTTTCGTGGTTGCTACATTCAGCATAACACCACCTGTGGCACAGGCATTATTGACATTGACGACAGGGAGACCAGTCCCCCCCATCGCTTCAGCAAAGTAATTACCCGAGTAAATACCCTTGCGGCCACCCCATAGCTGTGAACCGGAAACAACAGCCTCGACATCCGTCCACTCGAAACCGGCATCACTAAGTGCTTCGCTGGCTGCTTCTACTGCCATCTGTACCCAGGGCTTTTCGGGGAACTTACCCCAGGGATGCAATCCTACGCCTAATATCGCGACTTCTTCCATTTTTATAACTCCCTTACAATTTATTATTCAGTATCAGCAAATTATACAGGTCTAAACTTCCAGGATATTATCTGCTCATTGTCTTTGTTCGTGTATAAAGGGCCTGTAATCAATTCCATCTCCATATCGATTTTTAAGTCCTTTGGATCACAATCCTCCACCATTCCAATAATATTAATACCTTCCGGGAATTCTACCGCCACAATCGGTATCGGCTGGAAATCTTCACCCGCTACATAAGGCGGAGGCGGTGGATAATACTGAGTCGTATAAGTGGTTACCTTACCTCTCCGGCTAAGAAAAACATCTTCTACTTCCTTTTTCTTGCATTTGGGATTATAGCAGGTAAACGTTTTGGGAAAGAAGTAATCTCCACATGATTTGCAATGAGTAACGATTAAACTCGGTTTACCGTCCTCCGCCGGACCAAATAATCCTTCAGCGATGACTTTTTGTTTAACTTCAGTCATGAGAACCTCCTTTTACTTAATAGTTATCCAATTAAATTAATAATCTATTTCCTGATCAGGTGTCATTTGGACTATGCAAAGCAACTGAGTGGAAAGTTCATTCCGGATTAGTTTACGCTCTCCCCTAATACCTCCCATCCGGCTGGCTATCATAGCATAGAGTCCTATATTAGTTCAAATTACATACCTCTAATAATCTCAATAAAAACCGGTTTAATGACCCTAGAAAAAGGGTGCAGCACCTTGAGTTGGAACCTCAAGATATACAGTCCCTCAAAGAGATATTTTTAAAGGATTACCCTGTCATTTTTCAGTTGTTCTATTTCCTTCGCGCTATAACCAATCCCCGAAAGGACTTCCTCGGTATGTTGCCCCAGCAGCGGTGCCGGAGATTTGATGGTAGCTGCATCCGGAGAGAAGTATGTAGGATTATTTATCAGCTTTAACCGACCGACATCGGGCTGATCGACTTCGGCGAAGAAATCGTTAGCCAGGGCTTGAGGATCTGTAATAACATCTTTAGGAGACAGGATCGGACCGTATTTAAGTTCATTTTCCCTCAATCGTGTCTCCCATTCCGTATAGGTCTTTGAAGCGAAGACCTCCTCCATAATCGGCATCAATTCCTGACGATGTTCCTGACGTAATGCAGTTGTCGTAAATCTGGCATCATCTACCAGATCCGGTCTATCTATGGCAGTGCAAAAAGCTTTCCAGAAAACACTGCCCGTGGGATCCGAGGCCTGGGCATATCGGTCTGCCGCTGTCAATTGCAGCCACCTATTATCTTTGGTTTTATAGGTGTCATAAAAAGGATTAGCCGATTTTTTAGGATCGTTTACCAGAAGAGGAGCACCGACTATAGCATCCATTATATCTGCACCCACCATCCATACGCCCGTATGATACAGGTTAAACTCTACTCTCTGACCTCTGCCGGTTTTTGCTTTATTATATAGAGCTGCCATAATGCCGCCGAATATTTGAAGTGAGGATACTCGATCAATTATACCCGGACGAGATGTAGGCGGAATCATCCCCGGAGTAGTCAGCATATACTGTATTCCGGAACGCGCCCAACCCGCTGCGAAATCGTAGCCGGGCATTTCTTTATCCGGTCCCTTTGACCCATAAGCAGTAACGATTCCGTAAACAATATCAGGCTTGATCTTACTAATGGTTTCGTAATCCATTGCAAGCTTCTCCAGGGAGCGTTGCAGATAGTTAGTCAGAAAAATATCACCATCACGAACGAGTTTATGGACGATCTCTTTACCTGCATCCTGTTTCAAGTCTACGGCTATACCTTTTTTACTCCTATTATGCAGGTAAAATCCGGGGTTCATCTCTGACCCCCGAAACTTGCGTGACTGATCACCCGTAAGTGGTTCAACTTTAATTACATCCGCCCCACAATCACCCATCATAGCAGCGGCCGTTGGGATGGCCACCACATGTCCTACTTCAATTACTTTCACGCCGTCAAGTATATTTGCCATGTATTACCTCCTCATGTGTCAAAAAAATTCGTAAGTCATACTAAGGACATGGTACCGTTTAGAATTTGGTTCCACTGCGCGCAATTCTCCTATTTTACAACACTACCCACTCTATTCTCAAATTAAACACTTATACCCCAAATGTTTCCACCGAAACGGAATTGACCGTATCAAATCGCAGTGCTAGAATAGGCGCGCCATATCATCAAATAGGACATTGTTGAAAGTAGAAAACGTGTCCTAGTACAGACAAGATATACCAGGAGGAAAATTCAATGGCCAGTAAATACAAGTTCCTTATTTATGAGAAAAAAAACAATACTGCTTGGATTACCATAAACCGACCGGAAGTATATAATGCTCAAAATGACGTCCTCCGTTCCGAGATAGTTAAAGCCCTTGATCAGGCCGGAATAGATGATGAGGTATACGTAATTGTTATCACGGGAGCCGGAGAGAAAGCCTTCAGCGCCGGTGCCGATATAAGCCAGTTCCCGACAAGATATCCCGATGACGTAATGAAATCCAAAGGAATAAGGCGGCCATATGAAACTATCCGTGAAATGCCCAAACCGGTAATAGCAGCGGTAAATGGTTTAGCTCTGGGTGGCGGATGTGAATTGGCCCTGGCCTGTGACATATTAATTGCCTCGGAAAATGCCCAACTCGGTCAGACTGAGATAAGGGTAGGCCTTATTCCGGGATGCGGAGGGTCACAGGTACTACCGCGCCTGATCGGAGAAAAGAGGGCCAAAGAGATGATATTTACCGGGCGCATGATCACAGCCGAAGAAGCCCTCAGGCTAGGCATAGTTAATCAGGTTGTTCCGCTGGACAAATTAATTGAAACTACGGAAAATTTTATTAAGGACCTGCTCAGAAACAGCCCGGCGATATTGCGATTTGCCAAGGTTGCGGTGAACAAATCACTGGAAACACCGTTAAGCGTGGGTATGAGCTATGAGCGTGACCTCTATGGTGCTTGCT
>CAZEAR010000105.1:0-4848 GCA_964510365.1 uncultured Dehalococcoidales bacterium
GCCGTTATCTTGGGTAGTGCTACTCCTGATGTGGAGACCTTCTATCGCGCTCAACGGGGTGAGTATCGACTTGTAGAACTTATGGACCGTATTACTCCCAGAGGTATTTCACCATTGCCGGTAGTCCAAATAGTGGATTTATGCCAGGAGCTTAAAGCCGGCAACAGGAGCTTTATCAGCCGCTCTTTATATAATGAAATGATGCTTGCCTTGAATAAGCATGAGCAAATAATTCTATTTCTTAACCGGCGTGGTACTTTTACTTTTGTTCAATGCCGTGATTGTGATTTCGTTCCTCTTTGCCGCCATTGTCTTGCTGCTCTTAACTACCATGAATCGACCCGGAAGCTGGTCTGCCATCACTGTCACTATTCATGTCAAATGCCTGCTACCTGTCCCCAGTGTTCCGGGCGGAGGTTTAAATTCCTGGGTATTGGGACACAAAGGGTGGAACAGGAGACCAGGAGATTGTTTCCGGGTGCACGCATTTTACGCTGGGACAGCGATGCGGTCACCGGCCAGAAGGGGCATCAATCTATTCTATCAAAGTTCATCAACAATCAGGCAGATATACTTATCGGGACTCAAATGATTGCTAAAGGTCTGGATTTACCTATGGTGACATTGGCCGCAGTAATTAATGCTGATATCGGCTTGAATTTGCCTGATTTCAGAGCAGCAGAAAGGACCTTTCAACTTGCCTGTCAGATAGCCGGGAGAGCGGGGCGGGGGCTTATTGCCGGAAAAGTAATAGTCCAGACCTATAATCCGGACCATTATGCTATACGTGCTGTATCCAGACACGATTATGAAGATTTTTATAACCACGAGATTGTTTACCGCCGCCAGTTTGGTTATCCGCCCTTCAGCCAGTTAGCCCGGCTTGTTGTTAATCATACCAATGCGATGGCTTGCCGGCGAGAAGCCGAGAAAATGGGCAAGTTGCTCGCTGCCGAGAGAGACAGAATGGGATTGCCTGATTTACGGATCATTGGCCCTGTCCCGGCTTTTTTACAGCGGATACGAGGCAGATACCAGTGGCAGATAATACTTCGCGGCCATGGACTGGCTGATTTCTTATCTGACATATCTTTGCCTTCCGGCTGGATTGTGGACATTGATCCTGTTAGTGTGGTTTAATCTTAAAAGATATGGCGGTTCTCAGGATTCATACTCTTAAAGAGCACGTGCTGCGGCAAAAGGCCAGGAAAGTTACCAGTATCGATAGTTCCATTCAGAAGCTGATCGACGATATGATAGAAACTATGCGTGCGGTTTCCGGAGTCGGACTGGCTGCGCCGCAGGTGGGAGTTCCGCTCCGGATAGCTGTAATTGAAATACCTGATGAGGAAGTAATTACGCTGATCAACCCTGAGGTTGTTAAAAGACATGGTGAACGGTCGCTGACAGAAGCATGCTTGAGTATTCCCGGTTATCAGGGTGAAGTTAATCGGTCGGATTGGGTTAAAGTGAAAGCCCAGGACCGAAGCGGGAAAGAAATTAGAATAAAAGGACAGGGACTCCTCGGCCAGGCACTTGAGCATGAAATCGACCATCTCAATGGTTCACTGTATATTGACCGGATCGAGGATAATGAAAAATTGTGGAAGATACCTGTTGAGCAGAAACAGGAAGACCTCTAAGGAATTTTCACTGAAAATAGTATCCCGGTCGCTATCCCGTCCAGTCCATTTCAACTACAAATCTGCCGCTCAGATGATCGATGGAAAGAGGATAAAATCCCGCAGCATCCTTGGTTATATTAAAAGTAATTCGCTCATTGCCTCCCGGAGGCAGCGTAACGTCCTCGACGCTCTCGGTGATGCCTTTGATTCTGAGCACCAAACTATAAGTACCCTCGGTCTCTCCGCTATTGGTTACAATAGCACTTATAGCAACACTTTCACCCTGATTTACTTTCTCCGGACTTATAATCAGGTTGCTTACTGAGAAAGAAGCCGGCCGTCGCTGTATTACGGTGAAACCGCCGCGCAGCCGGTCCAGTTCAACGGTATAATTTCCCGGCTTATCTTTGGTAACCGTTGAGTTGACTATTTCACTGGATCCGGGATCGAGTGACACCTTAAGGACGCTTTCGACTTCGCCGCCGATACGTAATTCCATACTGTGCTCTCCGGATGCCGTTCCCGTGTTCATGACTGTGGCGGAAATGTTTATCGGATCTCCATTTTTAACCTGACGCGGCGTAATATTAAGATTTCTTGCCGAAAATATAGCGGTTTTTACTGCTTGTGGTTGAAGTGACACCACGTTTGGAGATACCGGCTGTGGTCTGACTGGTTGACCTGGCACAGGTCTAACAGTTGGTGTTTGAGCGGGCCTTGGACCCGGCATCGGTCGTACTCCGCCTGATTGGGCCGGTATAGGTCTGGCAGCCGCTGGTTGAGCGGGTCTTGGACCTGGTACCGGTTGTGCCTGAGCTGTTTGAGCCGGTACCGGTCTGGCAGCCGCTGCTTGAGCAGGCCTTGGACCTGGTACTGGTTGTGCTTGAACTGGTTGGGCTGGTGCAGGTCTGGCAGTCGCGGCTTGAGCGGGCGGTATGGAGCGCGGTATTGGCTGTGCCTGGGCTTGGTCCGATTGAGGCGGCATTGTACGTGGAGTTGTTTGTTGTTCCTGGGCCGGTTGAGGTGGTTCAGGTTTGACATCCGGCGTTTGGATAGGCGTTGAAGCTGGTGTGGGTTGTGGCCCGGTAGGCTGTGCAGGAACAGGTGCGGCATCTGTTGTTTTGGGTGGCATGGAACGTGGTGCCGGCTGTTCCTGGTCTGGTTGGGGTGGTTCAGGTTTGGTATCAGCCGTTTGAACGGGCATCGGGTGCGGTACGGGTTGCGCCTGGGATGGTCCCGGGGATGGTGATTCTGTCCCGGCAGGTTGAGGGGCTGTTTTATCGGTTACAGGTTTGGGTGATGCCTGGGCTGGTTGCAGGAGTATCGGCTCTCCGGGCGCGGTTTGAGCAGGAATCGGTTGCGAGGGCACCGGCTGCCCCGGTGTTGTTTGAGAAGGTATTGGCTGTGCCGGCACCGCCGTGGGCGGATTGCCTGTTTTTCCGGTTTTGACGCCGGTTAATATTCGTTTTCTTTTTGGTGATGTAAATACCAGATAAATGACCAGCATTACCAGTATACCGCCGACAATGCCGAATACCAGCCATAGATAAGGCGGGAATTCGTCCCAGAACGATCCTGCGCTGATATTTATGATATCAGTTATATTATGCTCTGCAGATGCACTGGCTTGAATGGGAAAAACCAAAAATATGGCTGTTACCAGGATAATTAAACAAAGCCATAGTCCTTTTTTCATTATGCCTCCTAAAATCGGGATATGATCGCTGATTCTGCCCTAATACTCTACGATAAAATTTATTATAAATCAACAGGATTGGGCGAGAATACTATCGAATTTTGTTAATAAGACGATTTAAAGGCTAGCCCCGTAACAAATTGCTGCTATATGTGCTATATATAATACAACGACATAGTAAGGTTTTGGTTTATGGATTGAGTTATTGATCCGTAAAAGGGACAGGTAACGTTATATAACTACAAGCTACCTTTATATTATATATTTAAAGCTTGTTTATGATTGCGATGTGGTCGCCTGAAATAAAGACATTTAGAAAAAAAGTGCTTAATCCATAAGCTGTGTTAAATACGGAGTTGTTGCGCCCGGGAAGGTTGAAGCCGATACAACGCGCTCCGCCAGATTCGAAGCCCGCAAATAACGACAAAATGGATCGATATATTATCTTACGTTGCCGCAGTTATTACGATAGCTGGCCTTAAAGACCTATCTGCGCCGCGGAGCTCTGTTTGCCCGTCTTCTTTCGGCGCGGGTAGTCGCAGGCCGTGATTTGGGTCGTAACCTGGATAACAGGATAAAGGTGCCGACGAGGAGTACGATGATTACAATAACGACAATGATTATGTTTGTATTTAGCGAGCCGGCGCTGTCATCGTTAGCCGTCGACGGTCTTGAATCGGCTTTGGTATAGCTAATATCAAAGTGTAGCGGAGCATCCTGGTTGACATTATTATAGTTATAGACATGTACCTGGAATCCTTCGCTATCGGTTCCTACCAAACCCTGGGGTGATACCGTAAAGTTAGTGGAACGCTTTGGTTCCTGGACTACAGCTTCCAGATTGCTGACAGGATATAGCGGAATGAAATCGTACTTGATAACCTTTTCCGGCTGATTAGCTATGGGAGCATAATATTCCACAACGAAGTATTTCGTTTGCAATTCATAGCTGATCTCGTCCCACCCCTCAATTTCTGATGGTTTACGATCGGGAGGTCCTCCCACGTACTGGCTTCTGGGTCCTGAACCGGCAGAGTACATTGCCGCATCGGTCGGGACTAAGAAGCGGATGGGAACCGGTAGATTTGAAGTGACCACTTCGCCTTCGAACATCACCAGTACTGACGGATATCCCAGTTCCAGCGGATCATCGTATTCGGGATAGACGCTCACTATCACATTCTTGAGAGAAATGGACTGTTCATCCTGCGCCAGAGCAGGAGAAAAACAGGCTCCCACGATTAAACCAGCCGCTATAACTATAGCCATCGATAATGTTAATAACGTTCGCATTCTCATTGTTGATTTACCACCCGGTATTGCCATGATAACTTAGATAATATTGTACGCATGAAAAGGGCGGCGAATCAAATTCTGGATAGTGATCTAGTATGAAGTTATCCGGTTGAGAACTATTCGCTTTCGCCTGTAAATAGATACTTCGTTGCAGCATAGAAGAAAGCTACATCACCAATGATCAAAATGGCACCAAATCCAAGTTTCGCTAAGGGGTCGTCTGTCTTAGAG
>CAZEAR010000105.1:4858-6088 GCA_964510365.1 uncultured Dehalococcoidales bacterium
TCAATTAGAATACCAGTAAAAGCTGTAGTGATAAATATCACCAAGATAACTTCTAGGGCACGACCAAAAAATCCAAACATAGTTCAACTTAACATAATATTAAATTTGTGTCAAGTGTTGAATTTATGTCCAAATTAGACCACTACTAAATTCTGCGAAGCCGACAGGTAAAAACGAAGAGGAGATAGATTACGGCAGAGGATCGCATTTTAAAAACCGCGTTTCACCCATAACCTGTTACCGTCGGTGATGAACTCCACCGTCCCATCCTCCGAAGTGATAAATATCCTGTCTCTGCCGATTCTGCTTGTCAGCCTGTCCATGACCTCGGGATGGGGGTGGCCGAATCTGTTATCTTTTCCGGCGGAGATAATGGCTAAATCAGGAGAGACGATATCCAGGAATTCCTCCGTGGTCGAAGTCCTGCTGCCGTGATGGGCTACCTTTAATATAGTACTGTTTGAACAGGCACGGTTGGCGATAAGGTAGCGCTCGCCGTCACTGTGGATATCGGCGGCGAATAGAAAGCTGACATTTTTCCAGTCCAACCTCAACACCATTCCGTTGTTATTGACATCGTCGGATGTTTCTTGCAGCAGACGCTGCGGAGGATGCAGCACCTGTATTTTTATATCGTCACCCAGGTCGAATGCCTGTCCGGACCGTACGCTGATATGCTCCACTCCGGTTTCCGCGATTATTTCCTGCCACCGGTTATAAACATAAGACTCATAACCGACTCCCGGCTCTATTACCATACCGATGTCATAGTCCTGTAATACATCTATCAGGCCGGTGACGTGGTCAGCCTGAGGCTGTGTCAAGAATACCAGGTCGATCGACCTGTCCCAGAAAGGCATCTTATGGCCGATGCCGATATTTAATGTGCCGGGGTCCGGTCCGCCGTCGATCAATATATCCTGTCTGTCAGGTGTTTGGATTAATATTGCATCTCCCTGACCGACATCGAGGACACTTACATGTAATTTATCGTCGGGCAGGTTCAATATCGCTGCCCAGATTAGGACCGCAATAATGAGAGTGGGGAGAAAGACCAGTTTTTTTGGTTGTTTGAGAACAAACTCGCTTATGTGGTAGACATAATGTCTTATATTGCTGATTGCTTTACGGCTAAGGTCGTACATTTGCCTGTGTTGTTTGAAAGTGATAATAACACCTATAAGTAAAGCATAGTAGAGCCGTATCTGCCATACCCGGATATCGCCTAAA
>CAZEAR010000105.1:6098-7653 GCA_964510365.1 uncultured Dehalococcoidales bacterium
TGTATTTTAAGGGCAGGGCATCGAATATCTGTATTATCAGAATCAGATAGCTCAAAAAAATCCAGGACGTCCAGCCGATAATCTGGGCCAGGAAGGGAAGGAACAGACCGGTTACAGCGGTAATTGCAGCGGTAATTATAATACCGGGCAGAGCCGGTAATGCAAAAAAGGTGGTCGGGAGGCTTACCAGGGATACGGAACCGAAGTGAAGAGCTATCAGCGGCAGGGTAGCGATAACTGCTGTCAGGGTCACTGCCAGGGTGTCGATAATGACAGTAGCCGGAGATGATCTCTCATCTTCATCATCGGAGGCAGCCATGATTTGCTTTTTACCCCAACGCTGAAAGTGGGGGAACAGAAATACCAGTCCGGCCATGGCTGAGAAGCTGAGTTGAAAACTGGCATCCCATAGTAGCTGAGGCTCGATTCCGACCATAACGGCTGCGGCGAATAATAAAGCTGTCGACGCGCTCCGCTGCCGCCCCAGGTATTCACCCACTAGGAATACGCTTCCCATAACGGCTCCGCGGACTACCGGCGGGCGCATACCTGTCAGTATCGCATACAACCAGATGGCGATGAGGGCCAGCCAGATATAAATATAATGCCGCCGGCCGAAAAGCCAGATGCCGATGCTCAGCAGTATACCTATTATTATACTCAGATGCAGTCCTGATATAGCCAGGAGGTGAGCAGTTCCAGAGGTTATGAACATATTGTAAACCGGAGCCGGTATATTGCTCCTGATTCCCAGCAGCATACATTGTGCAATTGAGCATTGGGGCTCCGGCAGAGCCCGCGATAAACTCTGTGACAGACTTCCTCTAAAAGAATATATGGCAGCTAATAACCATGATCCTTTACCTCTTTCTATTATTTCGATATAGGGATAGTAGATAATGGAACGTATGCCTTTTCGAGCCAGGTATGATTCATAATCGAATTCTTCGATTTGCGGCGGAACTTCCAGCATGCCCGTAATCGAGAGCATATCTCCATATCTATATTCAGGATATCTCGGTGCTCTCACGATAGCCTTTCCCGATATTTTTCTGAATTCGTTTTCTATCTTAATTTTATCTGCCGATATTTGAAAGACCTGTGTTCTGCTTTTAAACTCGGGATCATTGATTATGGTGCCTACTATCTCATGGTTACCTTTATTATAGTTTTGCAGACTTTGCCGGCTGAGCCTGGACATATCCGACTGAAATTGAAGTATGCCTCCCATAAAGGCCAGCAGACAGAGACCGCTTATAAGCAGTCTTTTTCTATGTCCGGATGAAAATGGTATCAGCAGCAGAGGTATTAAGCCTGTGAGGATAACGTATGCGGGCAGGGACAGCTTTGAACCGGCAAAGATGCCGGCGGTCCAGGCAATGCTGATTAATATTAGCGCCATTGCGGCTTCAGTCCTCTAATGTAATCAGGTCTTTTATATCATCCAGGGTCGATTCGCTGATACCGTTGACTTTAGTCAGGTCCTCGATCCTGCGGAATGTTCCCTTATTATTTCGATAATCGATTATGGCCTGAGCTTTGGTAGGTCCGATCC
>CAZEAR010000105.1:7663-8385 GCA_964510365.1 uncultured Dehalococcoidales bacterium
ATATTTATCAACTGCGGCGAATGGCTTTCACCCGCTATGGGTACGGATATTTGTATCTTCGAGAGATCGGCATCCGAGATCGGTCCCGCAGAAGATATTAAAGTTACGATAGAGTCGTTTTCTGTTACCGGGTAATAGCCGGGACTTTGCACGGCGCCGTAGATATAGATTTCGATAGGATATTCCGGAGGTGTTGTCTGGGTCAGAGAAATCTCCACCGGCCGGTGTTTGTATATATTTATGCCCAGTATTATGCCTCCGCTGATGAGGAGTAAGATAAGGACAGCCAGTATAATTAACCAGTATTTGTTGGGAAGACTTGACATAACATCCTCCATGTTTCTTTATTATCAAATATAATGATAAAATCTTAGCACAGAAAATGAGCTCGAAAACGATAACCGTCAACAGAAAAGCGTATCACGATTACCACATTTTGGAAAGCATTGAAGCTGGTATCGTTCTTAAAGGTACCGAGATAAAGTCGATACGCAGTGGCAGGGTGAATATACGCGATTCTTATGCTAAGCCGGAGGCCGGCGAATTATGGCTGTTCAACGCCCATATCGCCGCTTATCAGCCGGGAAGCTACCAGAATCATGAACCCAACCGGCCCCGGAAATTGCTGCTGCATCGCGACCAGATTGAATATCTTTCCGGCGTGGTAAATAAGAAAGGTCTGACTATAGCGCCTTTGAAATTGTATTTAAAAAGGGGTATAG
>CAZEAR010000106.1:0-8310 GCA_964510365.1 uncultured Dehalococcoidales bacterium
TTCACTGGCACGCAACCCGGTGTCAATGAGGGCAAGAATGATCGTCCAGTCCATGAAGCCAACCGGACCGGAAGTACATACTACTCCCAGCAATGCTTGGATCTGGGATTCTGAGAAGGTGGCAATTATCTGGGGAGCCTTTGGAATTCTCACCTTGTCGAATGGATTCTGGCGTATGATTTTGTCGCGTGCTAGCCAGGACCAGAAAGACTGGAAACAAAACAGATGGTAAGGGCAAAATGGGGGGGACCTGATTACATAAGGATAGATAATCTACTACTTTGTTAGGAAATTGGTTGCCTGTATTGAAAAAACGGGAGAGGTTCAAAACCTCTCCCCATTAATCAATATATTTCGGTACAAGAAGTGTCGACAGTCCGGACTAAAGCAGGGGCACACACGAATGCCACCACTTGTATTCTTCTTAAAAGAATTCTAATGAACTCAATTTTTCTTTACGGGATATGATATTAGCACGGAGAGCTAATTCATGATTTTTCCTTTAACAGGTAAGGTAAAACGTCTATCAAAAAGATGTTTATTAAATATAATACTATTCATTCTACTTATATGACTATGATAAAATAATTGTATCTGTTTGGAGTATTAACTCGGGAATAGGGGAATGGCGTTGTGCCTGTATACATTATTATATTATGTGCACTTTTGGGAATAGCTCTCATTACTTTTATAGTTTATAAAGTACTTCAGTTCATGCGAGGCGGTATTAAAATCTCTCTTAGCCAGACTACATTCAGTCCTGGAGAGATAATCTTAGGCTATTTTGAATTGAAAATCCGGAAGCGAATCGAAGGACAAAAGTTATATGCAGCACTGATTGGTGAAGAGGTAACTGAGGAGCCGGGGCGTGATCAATCAAACAGGAACGTGACCAGAAGGGAGATATATCGGGATGAATTGATGCTGGAACTGGAGCAATTATATGAAGCTGGTAATACCAGGCGTTATGACTTTCTGATAAGTACACAGAGCCTTCAGGATATTGCCGGTGAATCCGGTTCATCTGATAGCCTCTTAGGGCAGGTATTGAAAACAGGGTTTGATGCAGCTGGTGAACTGGGCTTATTAGCAAAACATTACCTGGAGTGGAAAGTAGAGGTAAAACTTGTAGCGAAAGGTATTGATCTTGTTTCCAGTAAGAAAGTGACCATAAATCTTCTGAATTCTGACGGGACCTTGTTTTTAACTCCAGGTGATTTCTTCAAGTGATTTTTATATCCCCCTGCATTATGTCCTAATTGGCGGTTATTTTTCGGTTCCTGGTAAGCAGGGATAGAATGAATGCAATAGAACATATTGCCGCACCGGCGATGTAAGCATATTGGAATCCGCTGAGGAGTACACCCCGCGGAACTGCTGCCCGGCTTAAGCTGGTATCCAGGGAGGCATTCGGTACGACCAGGGAGAATATCGTCTCATATAAAGATATTCCCAGGATCATGCCCAGATGCTGCATTGTACGGCTAATTCCTGATGCAATACCCTGCATATTCTTGGGCACGGAACTCATTACCAGGTTATTATTGGAGGAAATAAATGTTCCATAGGATAGCCCCAGCCAGACCGTGAAGATGATAACTGGCAGCAGCCCCGGAGATTTAAGGGTGAATACAAAGAAAACACAGGCCAGCGTTACCGAGGCCAGTCCTACCGAAGGTAGAAGATAGATGCTGACTCTGTCGGAGAGACGTCCCATAACTGCCCCTACCGGCATATAGACTACGGCATAAATCATAATTATTAAACCGGCAATTTTGGGCGACAGGCCTTTATCTAATATAAGATAAAAGGGGATTAAAAAGTTGCTTCCGGCATAGTGTGCAAAGGATACGGACATTGCCAACGTAGCATAGGCATAGCTGCGTATCTTAAAGAGATTAAAGTCCAGTAGAGGATACTTGTACCTTTTTTCCTGGATAATGAATAGAGTAAATAGAATAGCCGAAATGATAAAGAGCGATATTGTATGGGGTGAGTTCCATCCAAGTTCCTGCCCTTGATTGAGCGCCATTATAAAAGATAAAAGACCTAAAAAACTCAGTATGGAGCCGGCTATATCGAAAGACGGAGGTTTCTTGTCGTTTTTGGTTTTATTTCTATCGTCCGGTATCACCCGGTTAACTATAAAAATAGAGGCAATTCCTACGGGCACGTTCAACAGGAATATCCAGTTCCAGCCAAGCAGTTCTGTGATAAAGCCGCCTATCGGCGCTCCCAGGGCGATACCGAGTCCGGCAAATAATGATATCGTCCCGAATGCCCATCCTCTAGTGTGCTCCGGCAGATATCTGGGAATCATGGCTGTACCGACTGAGAACAGCATGGACCCGCCCAAACCCTGAATGCAGCGACAACCTACCAGCATTAAGAGACTGTTCGAAATACCGCAGAGTAAAGAACCGGCGACGAAAACACAGAAACCCAGCATAAAAATCCTTTTCAGTCCTATCCTGTCGCCTATTTTGCCGAATATCGGTAATGTACAGGTGATGATTAGCAGATAGGCTAACGTTACGTGGGCTACTATACTGGTGCTTACATTGAAGTGGTGAGCGATAGAAGGCAGGGAAATGTTGACTATGTACTCGTCTAGAACGACCATGAATGCGGCAAAAGCAACGCTGACTGTTATAAAGCGCTGCCGTGAGTGGTCGGTTACGTAGTGCTCATCTCCGGTCAATAATTTACCACGGATAAGTATTTTGCCTGATTTGAGGCTTGTTTGAAACTGAACTGGCGTCCCTGAAGGGATTCGAACCCCCGACCCGCTGCTTAGAAGGCAGCCGAGTACACTCAAATTGCTTAACAAATTAACCGTATCACAACTAGCAGAGTTAAGCAAATTAAGCAAACCTTATATCTCACAAGTGAAAAATGGGAAGCGCCCACCATCAAAAGTATTGCTTCAAGCATTAATTGAATATGCTAAAACAAAAGAGCCACAGGTTGACTATTATAAATTATTTTTGGAGTCAAGAAAAGCTATGGGAGTCAGTCCAAAGACACTAAGGTTTTACAAACAAAGATTGTCTAAATTTATCTTTGGTATTGATTATACTAGGGCTACAAAACAGAGTATTCAAAGGTACCTAAATTCTATCCCTGCAAACAATAACGGTTTAGCAACAAGGCACGCTTCGTACAGAGCATTTAAGACATTCTATCGCTGGCTTAAGTCTGAATACGGTTTTAATAATCCTACAGCGGGCTTACAAGCACCCATACTAGGTAAGCCTATATTGCCTGCTCTTACAAGCGAACAAGTAAGAGTCCTAATTGACAATGCTAATTGTATCCGGGATAGGGCAATAATCGCCTTGTTTGCAGAGAGTGGATTAAGATTAACAGAATTGGTTGATATAAAGTATAACAATATAGATTGGAATAATCACACAATAAAAATAGTGGGGAAGGGGAGAAAAGAGGCTTATGCTCCATTTGGTCAAATGTCTTATGAATATTTAACAACATGGCTTAATCAATATAATTGTAATGGAAGCATTTGGGGACTTAATCAATGGGGTATAGCAACAATGCTTAGACGACTTGAAAATAAGACTGGAATAACCTGCAATCCCCACACATTCAGACGTACTTTCGCCTGTCTATTGCGGAAATCTGGTGTTGATACAATGACGATTAAAGACCTTGGCAGATGGGAAAGCCTAGAGATGGTACAGAGATACACCAGGTCAGTCACATTCCAAGACAGCATGAAGTTCTATAAGGCACCGTTGGGGTGATTTGTCCTAGTTACTATCACTATCAGGAGCCTTTGCCTGTCAATGGCAAGGGAACTAGCAACTAGCAACCTATAATCTAGAAGTTAAAGCATTGGTACAGCTTGTTTCCTTGATTTCACGAGGGTGAGATTAGACGATTATTAAAAGAGGGCCTACGGTGTTAGTGGAGAGGATGGAATGGAATGGATACCCTCAGAGATTTTTTTAAGTAAAAAGGATTGTTAAACACATACAAGTTGAACCACAGATTTTTATTTAAATGGAGCAGGCAAGAGAATTCGAACCAAAGAAAGCTTGCTTGAAAGATAGAACTTTAACCAGATCCTTTTTCGCCCTTCTTAAAAACAGTAATCTTACATCTAATAATAAACTAAATTTAATGATGTCCAATATATCAATGTATTGACTGCTATACCATCGTGGCGTAATATAATAAAACAATAATCAGATAAGATTTACGCCCTTCGTCCTAGTAATAGATTCAAATTATTAGCAAAGGCGCTTATAAGTGACGCAGATTATAATTGAAAATCCTATATTAAACTCTCCTTATTCAGAACCAAAGAAGCACTTCCGCTTCGATGATGAAGGCATCACCAATGATATCGTCGAAGCGAGGCGTATAAGCGCTTACTTTATTCCGATTGCACCTATTAAGAAGAAAGGTAAACTACAACAGCTTGCCTTTAAAACGGAGTGGACTCAGGATCGTATTGAAGAGAATAAATTCATTAACCGCATTAGAGAAAGAGTGTCCTTATGGCGTCAAGGAGGCTATGTAGGTATTACCAGAACTACACGATACTTATTGGATTACTGGAACAATCCCGAACGCGATAAGAAGCTATTTTTTTGCCAGATAGAAGCTCTTGAAACGGTCATTTATATTACCGAGGTTGCCAATAAATATGGTGATTCCTGGATTGAAAACGATCTTCGTGCTGCTAATGAAATGAACAATGCGGAATTATTCCGTATTGCCTTCAAGATGGCAACAGGCAGCGGCAAAACTGTTGTCATGGCTATGCTGATAGTCTGGCATGTTTTAAATAAGCTGTCTAATCCTCAAGATACCCGCTTTTCCGACACTTTTCTAATCGTTACACCGGGAATCACAATACGCGATAGATTACGTGTCCTTTATCCAAATGACCCCAACAACTTCTATCGTGAAAGAGATATCTTACCAGCATCGGAAATGGAAAAATTAGGCAAAGCCAACATAATCATCACCAATTTCCACGCATTCAAACCTCGTGAACTGGTTAATGCCGGAAGATTAACCAAGAATATTCTTTCTAAAGGTGAAAAGAATTCTTTTACGGAGACTCCCGATCAGATGGTGCGCCGTGTCTGCCGCGAGCTAGGCAATAAAAAAAATATTATTGTGATAAACGATGAGGCACATCATTGCTACCGGCATAAGCCAGAAGTAGAAGAAATCAAATTAGTCGGCGATGAACGTAAGGAATCGGAAAAGCGGGAAGAAGAAGCCCGCATCTGGATTTCCGGGCTGGAAGCGGTTAAACGTAAAATTGGCATCAAAGCTGTTTATGATCTCTCGGCTACACCTTTTTTTCTTCGTGGATCAGGCTATTCCGAAGGTACTCTTTTCCCCTGGGTTCTATCGGACTTCTCATTGGTAGATGCAATTGAATGTGGCATTGTCAAAGTGCCGCGTGTACCGGTAGCGGATGATGCCATGGTGGGACCGCAGCCGATTTACCGCAATATTTGGATATATATTAGAGACCAGTTGCCCAAAAAGGGGCGGGGCACTGCCGATGAACTCGGCAGCGAACGTAATCTTCCCAAAGAATTAGAAGGAGCTTTGCACAGCCTGTACCAAAACTACGAAAAATATTTCAAACAATGGCAAAAAGCTAAAGAAAACGGAGCCAATGAGCTTACTCCGCCGGTATTTATTGTAGTATGTAATAACACCAATGTTTCCAAACTGGTTTATGACTATATCTCAGGCTGGACAAAGCCGTTAAAAGATGGCTCAACAGTAGTTGTTCCCGGGCAACTCCCTATCTTTCGGAACCATGATGATTATAGCAAATGGCTGCCTCAACCCAATACTATGCTTATTGACAGTGAGCAGCTTGAATCGGGAGAGGCTATGAGCAAAGATTTTAAAAAAATTGCTTCTCTGGCGATAGAGGAGTTTAAACATGAGTACCGTATCAGGTTTCCCGGCAGAGACACCGAAAAGCTGACTGACGAAGATTTGCTTAGGGAAGTTGCTAATACCATAGGCAAACCGGGAAAACTGGGAGAGAATATAAAGTGTGTCGTATCTGTATCTATGCTGACCGAAGGCTGGGACGCCAATACGGTGACCCATATTCTAGGAGTCAGAGCTTTCAGTACTCAGTTACTCTGTGAACAAGTAGTAGGCCGTGGGCTACGGCGAACTAACTACGTTACTAAGCCCGATGGCATGTTTGATCCGGAATATGCCGAGGTCTATGGTGTACCCTTCTCCTTTATACCATGTTCCGGATCCGCCACTGATCCCAAACCTGGGCCCACACCGACCAGAGTTCGGGCTTTGGAAGAACGGATAAACTGTGAAATCACCTTTCCACGCCTTATCGGTTACCGCTATGATTTACCTGCAGAAAAAATATCGGCTAACTTCACTCAAGATTCGATAATGGCTATTTCTACAACGGATCTGCCCACTAAAACGGAAAATGCTCCCATTATCGGAGAAACCAGCCTGCATACAATATATGGATTAAAAGATCACAGGGAACAAGAAGTAGTATTCCAATTGACACAATTAACTCTGGAAAAGTATTTTCGAGACGATAAAGGAAATATCAAAATTTGGTTCTTCAAACAATTGTTAGATATTACTAGACGATGGATAAAAGAATGCGTAGTATTAAAAGACAATACCTTCCTCCAAATGTTGCTACTTGCTGAATTTAAGCATGATGCTGCAGACCATATTTATCAAAGTATCATTGCCTCAGAAGAGGGAGTAAAAGTATTAAAGCCTATTTTACAACCATATGACTATATAGGTTCCACGCGTTACGTAGATTTCGATACCACACGGCCGGTTTATCCTACTGCTGCCGATAAATGCCATATTTCCCATGTGGTTGCCGATACAGAATCCTGGGAACAAAAAATGGCTCAGGCACTGGAAGAGATGCCAGAAGTCGTTAGCTATGTAAAAAATCATAATCTTGGGTTTACCATACCCTATAACCTTAAGGGAGAAGAAAGACAATATTTCCCGGATTATATTGTCAGAATGAAGAGAGACAGCGCAGATGGAATCATAAACCTACTCATAGAGGTCAGTGGTGAACAGAGAAAGGATAAAGCCGCTAAGGTAGCTGCCGCTCGTAACCTCTGGATTCCCGCTGTTAATAACTATGGACGATGTGGAAACTGGGCATTCTTAGAAATCTCGGACCCCTGGGATGCCAAAAATACTATCAGAGCATACTTGGAATCTATAAATAAGCTTCCGGAGAAATAGCGATGGCTGCAAAAAGTGATAAATCTATACCGGTCGAGGCCACAGTTCATAAAAAAGACAAGCGCACCAATATCCCTACTGAGGAATTAAGGGACTTTGTGGCAGAGGATGAGGCAAAACCGAAGAAAATAATCTATCCGCGTGATACCTCACTCGATCCTCAGCTCGTCTGGAAATGCAAGGACGAGCAGGACGCGGAAGACCTGGAAGTGCCGGCCGTACCCATCTATATCCAGGAGAAGATACACCCCAAATTTATAATCGATGACTTGAAAGAGCAGGCAAAACAGGGCAAAGAAGAGTCTCAGCTACAGCTTTTTTCCGATTTCAACGGGCTTAAATTCGAAGACCTTATCGAGTTTTATCGGCATGAGCAAAGCTGGTCCAACCGCATAATACTGGGGGATTCCCTGCTGGTTATGACTTCCCTGGCGGAGAAAGAAGGCCTTAAGGGAAAGGTACAGATGATTTATATCGATCCGCCCTATGGAATTAGTTTTAGATCTAACTGGCAAGTCAGCACTCGTAAGCGGGACGTAAAAGACGGCAAAGCCGAAGATACTACTCGACAACCCGAGCAGATAAAAGCATTCAGGGACACATGGAAACTTGGTATCCACTCCTACCTGGCTTACCTCAGGGATAGACTGGTTGTTGCACGTGATTTACTAACAGAGACAGGCAGCATCTTTGTCCAAATCGGTGATGAGAACGTTCATTTGGTTAGATGTCTGATGGATGAGGTTTTTGGGAGTGAGAATTATATTTCCGCTATAGCAACTATGAAAACCTCCGGAAAGGCAAGCGAATTTCTTGATCCAGTATACGATACTTTACTCTGGTATGCTAAAAATCGTGGCACACTGAAATACAGACAATTATTTCGCTGGAAAGAACTTGGTGCAGAAGGGACGACTCAGTATATTTGGTTACATTCAATCAATACCGGAGAAGACAGGAAGCTTAGAGAAGAAGAGCTTGCTGATCCTTCTATGTTGCCAGCAGAACAATTAATATTTGCTGCGGATAACATGACTAGCC
>CAZEAR010000107.1:0-7564 GCA_964510365.1 uncultured Dehalococcoidales bacterium
TGTTGACAGTGGCTGGTCGAAATATATTCCGGTATACTTGTATTTCTCCTTTACCGTAATCCCCTTGAGCTCAACTTCTTTATTCCCTCCTAAAAACTGCTTGATTTATTCTATTGTGTGTAATTCTCCGTCGTTCATGATTAGAAGCGTGTCCCAATCATAAACAAGTTGCTGCCTTTCTATCAGGTTCATCTTGTATCGGAAGAGACTTTATATTGACAATTGTAAAATTGTGTGTTAGAATCACGCGCGTAGCTATATTGATACTGTTGTTTCATGTAATGAAACGTATAAAGACCGCTCTTATCTACAATTGATATCTTCTAAACGTGTTAATTACTGCACTTTAACATAGGGAATAATGAGCGTTTCCGGGTAAAATTATGCTTCCCACACGACTGTACCAATACAGTGTGATCGTAACCACTTTAAATATATTATATAAGGGAGGGAATCAATGAAAAAATGGTATTTTACACCGATCGTACTACTCATTGCACTATGTATTTTAGTTTTGAGCGGCTGCAATCCAGCTGCAAGTCCCACTACCGGTACTAAACTTGAACCTATTAAAATTGGCTCCCTGTTACCGTTAACTGGCCCCTTTGCACAGTGGGGCAAAGGGATGCAGAATGGCCAAAATCTGGCTCTTGAGATGGAAAATAACCAAGTCGCCGGACACCCTGTTCAGATAATATTTGAGGATGAGGGCGGCTTAGATACCACCGTCGCCCTACAAAAAGCCAAGAAGCTGGTTCAATCGGATAAAGTTGATGTGGTTTTAGGCCCCTTCTATGGGTCTTCGGCATTTACTGTTATGCCGTATACGTCATCAGTTCCAATTGTTAATATAAAAGCGAGTGAGCCTTTTTTAGATAAAGATGAGATTGGTAATAAGTACGCTTTTTGGATGTGCCCATCATATTATGATAATACCTATCCATTAGGCTTATGGGCTTATGATAACGGTATTCGCACTGCCAGTAGTATTGGTTCAGACTTTAACTGCGGTTACCAGTTTCTAGATGGATTCAAGGATGCCTTCGCATCAAAAGGCGGCAAAGTAATCCAGGAGCTGTGGGCTCCACTTATGGAAACCAATTACGTACCCTATCTCTCAAAACTTCAACCGGCGGATGCCTTCGCCAATGACGCTCTGGCGACCCAAAACCACCTGGCCCTTTACAAACAGTACTATGACCTGGGCTTGGACAAAAAATTTCCCCTCATTATAAATACTGAAAATGATCCTTTGGGTCCAATCTTGGATCAATTAGGTGACATGTCACTCGGTTCGATTGAGTCGGACAGATATCTGCCGACATTGGATGACCCTGAAGCTAAGAAATTCACATCGGCATTTGAATCAAAATATGGTTACACTCCCGATGACAAAGCTTCTAATTGCTATGCTACTATTAAAGTACTTTTCACCGCTTTGAGAGCCAATGGAGTCGATACCAGTCCAGATAATTTAAAAGCGGCTTTGCTCAAGGTTAAAATGAACGTTCCTGCCGGTGCTTTCTCATTCTCTGAGGGTAGAATCGCAATGCTCCCTATACGCATTGTTAAGGTCGTAAAGTCCGGGAGCTCTTATGCCTTGGAAGTAGTTAAAGAATATCCTCCGGAAAAACCTCATATAAAAACTTATCCTTAACAAATACTTTACCTGGAACGGCGGACTGAGGAGCTAAATTGACATAGCCTCAACTTCTGGGGTTACATTTGGGCGGGGGATATCCCGGCCTACGTGCTGATCATAGTACCGTATAGTAAAATAAGGCTATTAGAGTAGCAGGGCATAGTTTGGGCTTCAACATCAGTAGGATTTTTTAAGCTTATTGATGATCTGTTCCGGCGTGAACCCTTTTTGGGTCATTTCTACCCCCTTTTACGAGATTATAACTGGTATCGTTCCAGGGGGAGGCACGTTATTTATCCTTGGTTGTTTACAATGTTCTTTTAGTAGTAAGCAATATTTTTTCCGGATTCATGGGCAATTCTCTTAACCTTATGCCTATCGCGTCGTAAATGGCATTGGCAACAGCTGCAGAAACAGGAGTACCAACTATTTCTCCCACGCCCTTAGCGCCGAAAGGCCCATATTTGTCATCTGTTGTTATAATGATATGTTTAATTTTGGGTATGTCCATTGTCCCGCGCATAAAGAAGTCTGAGAAATTCCTGGTTAGCACCTCACCATTTTCTATTGCTATATTCTCAGTAAGCGAATAACCCAGTGCCATCATAATGCCACCTTCAATCTGACCTTCAACACCAGTTAAGTTTATCGGATACCCAACATCATTAGCCGATACAAAACTCAAGACCTTAACCTTTCCTGTATCGGGATCTATTTCAATTTCAGCTACCTGACAGGTATATCCCAAGCTTGTAGTTGGTCCAGGGCTGGTCCACTTTCCAGAACTGGGATCAACTAAGGTAGTAGGTGCATTCCAGATGCCCTTACTTATTAATATATTGCCCAGCGTAAAACAAGCACGATTTGTGACCTCTGCTATTGTTATACTAATTTGAGAGTCTCTCTTTAAAAATATTTTGCTGTCTCTTGCTTCTAATTCATGAACCGCTACTCCCAACATATTAGCAGCAACATCGAAAAGTTGATTCCTCATATCGGTAGCTGCTATTTTAACTGCATTGCCCAGAGAATAAGTGCCCCTTGAGGCATATGATCCCAGGTCAAACGTAGCAATAGATGTATCCCCGGCAATAATCTGTATATCTTCCAGATGACAACCTATTAATTCGGCGGCAATCGCTTGCGCAATGGTCCAGGCACCAACTCCTAATTCAGAAAAATCAGTATATAAGCAAAATGAACCATCCTCTTTAGCAGTTATGGTAACAGACGAGGTCTCGATTGAACCATAGGCTCCGCGCCATGCCGATTGATGCATCCCACATGCTATACCTATGCCACGATTAGGTATTTTCACCGCTCTTTTCTTTTCCCAATCTGATTCTTCAGTAGCCTTCTTAATACATTCGGGAAGTCCGTATGCATTGATTTCCCATCCCAGTGTACTCGTTTCGCCTTGTTTAAACAGGTTCATTAATTTAAGTTCTACCGGATCTATACCCAGCTTCTCCGCGATTATATCCATCTGAGACTCAATAGCAAAAGTAGTTTGTGGATTACCAAAACCGCGAAAAGCACTGGCTCTTACTGGATTATTGGTATATACAATGTAACCTTCATGTCTCATATTAGGCACTTTATAAAGATGAGAAAAAGTAACATTAAGGGCCGTACCCATTTGGGGGACAGCTGAGTACAGGTTAGCGCCACAATCAATGATTATTTTTGCCTGGCGGCCAATAATTTTACCTTTCTTGGTAACAGCAGTTTTTAATTTAATAATAAACTTAGGAGCGACACAGGCGTGGGTAAATTCTTTCTCTCTGCTGAATTCAATTTTCACAGGTCTGCCTGCTTTTTTAGCCAATATAGCGCAGATTATCGCATAAGGATAAATAGTGTGTGCTCTTGCCCCAAAACCTCCTCCTAGATAAGGTGATATTACCCTGCATTTAGCCATTGGAATTTCTAATACTGTACTATACATCCACTGGAGCAAATGAGGCGTCTGGGTAGGGGTCCATATAGTGAAACTATCATCAGCATCCCACTTACATATGCATCCCTGAGGCTCGAGGATGCTATGAAATAGAAATGGTATTTTAAATTCATCTTCAAACACGTAATCTGCCTCGCTGAAACTTTTATCAACATCACCAAACTCACGGAAAAAATGCTTAGCTATGTTGTTCGGAGATTTATCATACAGGCTCGGAGCACCTGGTTTCATAGATTCTATCGGGTCAAAAACAGCGTCTAATATCTCATATTCCACATCGATTAGTTTCAAGGCTTCCTCAGCAATATTTTCATCTTCGGCAGCCACTGCCGCGACTTCTTCTCCTATAAACCTCACTCTATCTACCGCGAGGGCTAAATTAGAAGAATGGCCTGCCGCTGCTATCTGGTAAAAGTCCAGTGGTGTTTTAGACATTTCTTTACCGGTCACGATAGCTTTGACTCCCGGTAGCTTCTCTGCTTTACTCGTATTTATACTGATTATTTTTGCATGAGCATATGGACTAGTCAGGATACCAGCTACTAAGGTATTAGGTAACTTTACATCACTGTAATATGTTGCCTGACCTGTAACTTTAGGAAGTGCATCTACTTTTTTTAATCTCTTGCCAATATACGAATACTTATTATCTATCATTTTCAATCCCCTCAAATATCAAAAAATAATTCTAATATATTTCCTCCCCCATTCGAGTTTATCTAGATCATCTGATTACCTGTATTTACCTTCATTATAGAGTTTTCGGTATTTACTTTTTGTCACTATTTCTTATCATTTTCGCTGCTGTAAGCACAGCGTCCACAATTTTAATATAACCGGTACATCTACATATATTACCAGCAAACCATTCCTCAACCTCTGCTCTAGACGGGGATGGTTTTTCATCTAGAAGAGCTTTAGCAGTTATTATCATCCCTGGAGTACAGAAACCGCATTGAAAAGCTCCATGTTCTATAAAGGCCATTTGAACAGGATGCAATTCAAAACCGTTAGCTAATCCCTCTATTGTAAGAATATTTTTTCCTTTGACGCTCATGGCTAGCGTACTGCAAGATAAGGTCGGTTTACCATCGACCAGAACCGTACAAGCACCACACTCGCCAAGACCGCAGCCGCATTTTGTACCTGTAAGTTCTAATTCATCTCGTAAAACTTCAAGCAAGGTCATGCTGGGTTCGATTGCAATTTCATAAGAGTCATTATTTACTATGAATTCAACAATTTGTTTCTTCATTGAAGTTCCTTTTTATCTTTCAGCCTTTTCCATGCATTCTCTATAGCACTTTTTACCAGTATTTTAGTTATTTTCTTTCGATACTCAGCGGTAGCACGGATATCATTTATAGGTTGCGTCTCATTTGATGCTAACTCAGCTGCATGGTCGATCATTTCCAAGTTAAATTTTTTTCCTCTTAATATATCTTCTGCTTTTTTAGCTCGAATCGGAGTAGGTGCCACCGAGCCCAAAGCTATCTTCATGTCGCTTACCTCATCATCATGTCGTGTAATTGCAGCAGCTACGTTAACCTTAGCGATATTTTCTGTTGTCCAAGACAACCGACAAAAAGCGCTTTCTGTTGAATCAGGGAGTCTTGGTATCAAAATCTCTTTCACGATTTCGCCTTGCTCTAATACCGTTTGATTTACTCCGCTAATAAAGGCATCAATAGGCACCAATCGTTCTGAAGAGTTACCAATTATCCTTATTTTGGCACCTAAGACAAAAAGCGCAGGAGCTATATCAGATGCAGGCGATGCTACACATAGGTTACCGACCAACGTTCCTGTAGTCTTGACCTGTATTGAGACTACGTTATGCGCAGCCTCGAATAGGGCTTGATATTTATTCTTAATAAAGGTTGTAACTTCGACTGAACGTATGCTTGCTAAGGCACCAATAGCTATACCTTCTGAACTATTACACTTAATATAATCCAAATCTTTTATATTCTGGATATTGATTATACAATCAGGTTTAATTTCATGACGCCGCATGCGCGGTATTAGATCAAGCCCTCCTGCGAGTATCTTGGCTCTATTACCATAGTTAGATAATATTTGCGATGCCTCACTAATTTCCGACGGCTCAAAGTAGTCAAAAGGTCTTAATTTTATCATCTTACAATTCCTCAAAATAGCAAACTATTTTGTTATACAGGGTAATATACAAACGATACCCTTTTAGCAAATATTAAGCCACTAATACTTAATCAAATTCGATAGGTATTTCCTTCTCCCAACCAGGCAGTGGCGGGAAATACATGCTCTTCTTACATATACTTGTGCCGTAAGCCCTTTTCAGCATTACTAAAGTCTCGGCCATTTTTACGGCGGCGACCGGAGGGTCTAATATCGGACACCCATCGACCTGTGAGATCCCACGGGTAGTCAGCAAGGAAGAACTGACGCAGCAAGCTATCCAAACGACGTCAGCGCCGTCCTCCTTTATCGCCTTGCTCATTTCTTTGGTCACCATCCCGATAAACTCGTCTTGCTCATTCCCGAACATCATCTCAAAGGCCTTTTCCTCGGTTAGCCCGGGAATATTTCTGACGCTAGCCAGCCTATCGGCTAACCCGTAGGTCCTTATCAGTTCGGTCATATGCCAGTTGAAGCAGGGATCATAATTTATGATGGAGAACTTACTGCCCAAGGTGCAGGCCAAAAGCGCTGCCGATTCGGTAGGTGCCGTCACCGGAATATTTACCAGAGAGCGAGCCGGCCTTAGACCAGGGTCGAAAGCGCAGCCTACGATAAAGCCATCATACTCTTTTTTCTCAGCCCCATAGGCCCTGTTTACCATCTCTATTGCATTATATGCCGCAGTATATGTCCGCGTGGGATTGGTATATCCCCGCCTTAAAGACACATTGTCCACGATTGTTCCCTGGCTGGCCACAGTTGTGGCTGTTTTCTGGTACCAAGTATGTGCCAAATCAATCCCGGGGACTACCGGAACCGGGTCAGACATTAATAGCCGGATACCTTTCGCCTGTTTTTCACTCATTCTTTACCTCCTCGATTTTCTCTAACATTTAGTTACGCCAAGATATTTAGCCTTAATTTCCTCATTAGCCTCAAGTACGTCTGGAGAAGCCTCATAGACTATCTGCCCCTTGCTTATAATGTAAACATAGTCAACTATCTTAAGAGCCATGGAGAGATTTTGTTCCACCAAAAAAATTGAGAAACCTTGTTCCTTAAGACTAGAAATTATTCCACATATTTCCTGAAGCACTATCGGAGCTAGTCCTTCAGATGGCTCATCCATCAGTAGTAGACTGGGATTAGTCATAAGGGCTCTAGCTATGGTCAGCATTTGCTGCTCACCTCCACTTAGCAAGTTTCCTTTATTTTTAGCTCTTTCCTTTAACCTGGGGAATAATTCGTACACTCTGTCTAGTGTCCAAGCATTCGGTTTATTATTGTTCCTAGCGGCCATAATTAGGTTTTCAACGACTGATAGTGAGGGGAAAATACGCCTCCCCTGAGGGATTAAACCGATACCCATTTGAGCAATCTTATTAGCTGGTAATCCATTAATAACATTACCTTTGAAAGTTATGATGCCTCTTCTCGGAGGATTAAAGCCGATAATAGTGCGGATGGTTGTTGTTTTACCCATACCATTGCGTCCCAGCAGAGCCACTGCTGAGCCTTCATTAATCTTCAGCGAAACCCCCTGAAGGATGTAACTATCTCCGTAGTAAGTATGGATGTCTTTTAGCTCTAGTATCTGCCTGCTCCTTCCTCAGCGCCCAAATAGATTTCTTTGACTTTGGCGTTAGTCTGTATTTCCTCACAAGTACCTTGCACAATAATCTCACCATGGTGGAGTACGATAATCCTGTTAGCCACTCCAAACACTAAGTCCATATCATGGGCTACTACTATGACCGTAATCTTTTCTCCCAGTTTATGAATGTGGCTGGTAATATCTA
>CAZEAR010000107.1:7574-8307 GCA_964510365.1 uncultured Dehalococcoidales bacterium
CCGTCAGCCCGCAGCTAGGTTCATCCAGCAGAAGTAGCTTGGGGTCTGAAGCTAGACCCAAAGCTATCTCAAGCTTTCTTTGCTCACCATAAGAAATAGAGTGGACAGGTTCATCCTTTTTAGACCATAAATCCATTGATCCGAGTATTTCCTCGGCTCTCGCGTTGATTGGTTCATAGCCGGAAGAAGAACGGAAGAATTGGAAACGAGATGCTTTTGTCCCCTGTAAGGCCAAAAGTATATTTTCCAGAACCGACAGGTTGCTGAAAAGAGTTACTATCTGGAAACAGTGAGCCATACCCAGGTGAGTACGCTTATGAGTCGGCATATGGGTAATGTCATGTCCGAACAAGTAGACTTTTCCACTAGTAGGAGATAGCTGACCACCCAATAAGTTAAAGAGGGTCGTCTTTCCCGCACCATTAGGGCCGATAATCGCCAGATGTTCCCCTGGCTCTATTTCGAAAGAAACGTTATGAACAGCTCTTAGGCCGCCAAATTCTTTACTTAGACTTTCGACTCTGAGTGCTTCCATATTACCTTATTCCACAGTTTTATCAGTATAGGAGCGAAACCACCCCTGAAGAACATGACAATTAAAATAAAGACGCCGCCAAGTATTAGAGGCCACCGAAAAGGCACATATATGCTGGCAAAGTATTGCACCAATTGTATAAGTGCTACGCCTATAAGTGATCCCCAGAGGGTACCAAGACCACCAGCAATGCAGAAT
>CAZEAR010000108.1:0-502 GCA_964510365.1 uncultured Dehalococcoidales bacterium
CACTAGCCGATTACAAACTAAATATAGTACATAGATTCTTTAGACTGGTTCTTCCTTTTTTGACCGTCCACTAAATCCTGGAGTGTCTTCGACTCAAGGACTCCATCCATTGCTTCTTTTAGTTCACTCCAGATGTCTCTGGTAATACATGAGTCCGAGCGCGAACATACCCCGGGATCGGTCACACAATCGACCGGCGAGATGGTACCTTCCATTAACTGTATAATGGTGCTCAACTTAATCTCCCGGGGTGGTTTTAATAACGTCGCTCCTCCCTTTGCGCCCCTGGCAATTCTTAATAGTCCGGCGGCTTTTAAAGGCGCTACCAAACGCTCCAGATATAAGAGAGACATCTCCTCTCGTCTGGCAATATCTTTAAGCGGAACCGGATCCCCTTTGCCGTTAAGAGCTAAATCGAGCAGTATCCTGGTCCCGTAGCGTCCTCTGGTTGATAACTTCATCTAAAATCCTATCAACCAATTTTAAAACATCAAATTGACGT
>CAZEAR010000108.1:512-3179 GCA_964510365.1 uncultured Dehalococcoidales bacterium
TAGTATATATTATATGAAAAAGATTGTCAAACAGGTAGCGGGTTTCAACATGTTATAATTAATATAAGTTAATTAATTTAAACTTATTTAAAGAAATGTTGAAATACGCTCTCTTTTTTGTAGCGGTATTTTCACTGGGAATTTCGCTTCTACCGGGATGCTCAGCGGATTTGAAGGGACCTGAACGTGAACAAATAAACTCCATTATTCTCAATGTGGATGATGTTGCAGCCGATCCTGAAGCCTACAGTGGTATTATTACTGTGGCGGGCATAGTGTCATTTGTGAATAAGTCCGATTCGATTTTCAGTATAATAGATGTAAGAGAATACGAATTATGCGGAATCGTAACCTGTGCAGCAAACCAAATCCTGATATCAACACCTCCCGATAGATATTCCGGAGAATTGCCCTCCGTGGAAGATAAGGTTATTGTATCCGGTAAAATGATTAATATCAGGGACGGCTACTCTATCGAAGTCTCGGAAGTAATAAGGGGTAATAACGTACTGTTAAAGCGAATTATAAATTGAAACCTACAAAACTGGTATTAAAAAACATAACCCGCAATAAAACCAGGTTTTTCTTCACTCTTCTGGGGATAACCATCGGTATTGCTTCCCTGGTAACGCTGCTATCATTGGGATCAGGTCTTGAAAGAGAAATAAGAAAGCAGGCAAATCTCTTAGGAGCCAACCTTATAGTAACGCCAAGAGGTTGGTGTGCCTACGAACAAATCTCCGTACTTACCGGTGAGCAATTGCCGGAGGCCATTCCGCTTGAAGATGTAGATAATATTTCAAGAATAGAGGGTATAACTGCTGTACCTTATTTAACGGAACGATCTGCCATAGATAATAATCCGGTACCCGTAGTCGGCATTTTCCCTGCACAGATGAGAGAATTCAAAAATTGGAATGTTATAAAGGGTGAATTCCTGACAGAAAATGACAAAAACAATATTGTTGTGGGACACGGCCTGGAAAAGCAATTTCAATTAGAAACAGGTGATTCGGTTCGAATTAGAGGAAATGACTTCACAATAAAAGGAATCCTTGCCGAAACGGGATCAAATGACGATATATCTATTTTTATGCCGATTAAAACGGTTCAGGATATCTACCAAACCGGAGAAAAAGTATCATATATAGCGGTCCGGGTAGATGATATAACCAGAGTCGATCAATACATTGTAAAAATCGAGGAAACAGCCAATGTTTCAGTTATTTCGGATAAACAACTGCTTAACTCTATACTGTCAATAACGGGAACGGTAGGAAACACCCTTCGGCTTATAGCAGCGATAGCTGTTTTGGCTGCCTGCTTTGGAATTGCCAACACTATGATGTCCGCAGTATACGAGAGGCGAAGGGAGATCGGAATCCTTAAAGCTATCGGCGGAAAGAATAGTTCTATCTTCGGTATATTTTTTCTCGAATCTATAACTTATGGAATTCTTGGTGGATTATTGGGGCTTTTTATCGGAAGTATTTTTTCATTTGCTGCTTCTCCATTTCTAACTCAAAATGAGTTCACAGCTTTTTTCAGAGACTTCAGAGGTACTGGTATATTTGATGCCACCGTTATAGCCCTTGAGACTCTAATCTTCTCGATAGTTATCTCCGCAATATCAGGACTTTATGCAGCTTATAAAGCTTCCAGGCTAATTCCGGTAGAGGCTATCAGACATGGTTGAATCCATTATTTCAACTCAGGACTTATGGAAAATCTATGGGGATAAAGTAAAAACCGAGGCCCTGAGGGGAATCAGTGTCGACATCGAGACCGGTAGCTATACATGCATTGCCGGCCCGTCAGGACATGGCAAAAGCACTTTTCTACATATGATAGGGTGCCTTGACAAACCTACATCAGGTAAGGTTTATATTAAAGGTATAGATATAACCCGATTGTCTGATAACGAACTTACCGGTATAAGATTGAACAATATAGGCTTTGTATTCCAATTTTTCAATCTGATTCCAAATCTTACATCCATGGAGAACGTGGAGCTTTCCTTAATGTTCGCCGGGATCAGAGAGGGTAAACAGAGGAAAATGGCAAGAGAACTGCTTTCTATTCTGGGCCTGGATGATAAATTTGACTCCAGAGCCAGCGAACTAAGCGGAGGACAGCAGCAAAGGGTCGCCATAGCCAGAGCTCTTGCTAATGAACCTCAGATCCTCATAATGGATGAACCAACCGGAAATCTAGATTCCGCAGCACAGGAAGAAGTCCTGAAACACATAGATTCGATTCATCGAAAAGGAAAGACAATAATAATCGCTACACATAATGAAGATATTGTGAAAAGGGCGGAAAAAGTTATCAGGATTCAAAACGGGACCGTGCAGTAAAGCGGATATGTCAACAGCACGTTGAATACTTTATTATCAATTTTTTAAAGTCAATGCCTTTATTACGACTATTATTTAACTTTATTGTTACCTTTTCCGGGCATAGACCCGGGCAATTTGTTATTCGCGATCTTCTTTAAAGCTTCCAGGATTAAATCTATCTCTTCGAAAGTATTAAAATAGCCCGGACTGATACGTACGGTGCCTAACGGATAGGTACCGATTGTCCTGTGGGCTGACGGAGCGCAATGCAGACCGGTCCTTACTTTGATGTCGAATGCCTGGTCGAGAAGTGTCCCCACCTCTCCCG
>CAZEAR010000108.1:3189-8250 GCA_964510365.1 uncultured Dehalococcoidales bacterium
CTCCCGGATCATAACCATCGATATTTATAGAAAGAACGGGTGCCTGCATATCTCTGTGCCTGGCTTTATAAAGAGTAAATCCCGGTATATCGGATAAACCGTCCACAAGCCTGTCAAATAAACTCAACTCATAGCTGCAGATCTTATCCAATCCTTCACTGAGAATATATTTTACACCTGCTCCCAGGCCGCTAATTCCTACTCCGTTTACGGTCCCGCTCTCGCAGCGATATGGCCAGACCGCAGGTTGTTCTTCCCGCTCTGAATGCGAACCGGTACCGCCCTCACGTGACGTTTCCAGCTCAACCCTGCTGCTAACATACAGCACCCCTGTCCCCTGGGGGCCTAATAATCCCTTATGCCCTGAAAAAGCAAGCATGTCGATATTTGACTCCTGGACGTCAATATTATGTTTACCGGCGGTCTGAGCGGCATCCACCATAAAAGCCAGGCCATGTTTTCTGGCGATAGCCCCATACTCGCTTATAGGCTGTATAACACCGATTACATTGGAAGCGTGAGTAATGATAAGCAGTTTGGTATTTTTAGTAATTCCGTTTTCAATATCGCGTCCCGATACCACACCGGTCTCGGGTGAAGGCTGCAGCCTGGTAACATTGATACCTGTTTGACTTACAAGTTTATTTAGAGGCCGTACCACGGAATTGTGCCCGATACAACTGGTAATCACATGGTCTCCCGATTTCAATAATCCCTTGAGGCCGATGTTCAAAGCATCGGTACAATTAAGCGTAAATACCACGCGTTCTATTTCCGGAGCATTGATTAACCTTGCTATAAGCAGTCTGGTTTCTTCAATCACTTCCTGCGCTGCCGTAGCCATGCTGTTACCACCGCGACCGGGGCTGCCGCCTTTATTTCTCATAAAGTCGTTAACGGTTTGATAAACACTTTCCGGTTTGGGCCAGGATGTTGCCGCATTATCCAAATAGATCATATTTATTACCCTTTTCTTCCCAAAAATGCATTTTAAGCTCTGATATAACTATTTATCTGTTCACACCATGGATTCTTAGCTATCGGTGCATATATTGCCTGTTTATTTGTTTGACATTGCGGGTGCATGGCTCTATTATTGGCATCAATATAGTACAGATATTAATGACTTTTTAATGATTTTTCAATTATAATTCTGCCCCAGGATATATTATTCATCCATTTTGTAAAGTACAGGCATATTATTGTTATTAACGACGGAGGGCGACTTTAATATAATCCGTTAATTGTAATTGTTTATATTATAGACGTCTACCTTGTAAATATCGAAATAAAAACATTAACAAAATAAATATTAATATTAATAATTAATAAAAAAAGACATTCGTATAAAATAATGTATTCGAATAGTTAATATATCCGCTATGAACCAGCAAAAAGATATTCAACCTTCTGCTGATAAAAACAGTTTTTACTACGGTTTCATTGTGGTTATTGCTGCATTTTTTATAATGCTGGCGATCTACGGAATACAGTACACTTTCGGCACTTTTTTCAAACCCATACTTTCGGATTTCGGCTGGAGCAGGGCCCTTACCTCAGGTGCGTTCTCTTTAACCTGGTTTATGACCGGAATAATGTCCATTGTCGTTGGTGGATTTAATGATAAATTTGGTCCCAGATTAGTGATAACCATAAATGGATTAATTGCCGGCATCGGATTTATTTTAATATCCCAGATCAATGCTGCCTGGCAGCTATATCTCTTTTACGGAGTAATGGTCGGCGCCGGGATTACTGTTTATGTTCCTTTATTATCTACAGTAGCCAGGTGGTTTGTTTACCGTAGGACCACGATGTCAGGCATAGTAGTTACAGGGATAGGCATCGGTATGTTGATTGCACCCGTAACCAGCAACTGGCTGATTGAGAATTATAACTGGCGCACCGCCTGCGTCATAATCGGTATAGTAGTCCTGATAATCGTAGTTTCATTGGCCCAGTTTTTAAAGCGCGATCCTGCCGAGGTAGGACAGCCGCTATTCGGCGAAAGCAAAATAACGGCAGCTATGGCGGATATTAAAGCAAGGGCATTTTCATTTAAGGAAGCAATCGGCACCAGACAATTCTGGCTATCCTTTATTATGTTTTTTGGTTTTGGATATTGTTTATTAACTGTTCTGGTGCATCTCACACCCTACTCTACCGATCAAGGGATTACAGCTACTGTAGCAGCAAAAATATTGGGCACCATAGGTGCTGCCAGCATAGTCGGTAGGCTGGCACTTGGCAGCCTGGGTGACAAGATCGGCAACAGGAATGGCTTTATAATAAGTTTCACCTTCATGTTACTGTCAATATTATGGCTTTTAACAGCCAGTGAAGCATGGGAGCTCTATCTATTTGCAGTAATCTTCGGACTTGCCTATGGTAATTCGGTAGCTAATCATTCTCCTTTAGTGGCAACATTATTCGGATTATCCTCTCACGGCTTGATACTGGGATTTGTCAATTTCGGATTTAACTTCGGAGCCACTTTAGGTCCCATTGTAACCGGATATCTGTTCGATTTAACCGGGAACTATCAAATTGCTTTCATAATCAATGCCGTTATCTGTGCAAGCAGCCTACTATCGACAATATTATTGAAACCATTAAAGCAAAAATAAACGATAAATGAAGCGGCGAGAAAACGATAAAGTGCCCTCAAATAACCGAAGGATCTATTACGGTTATATCATAGTAACAGCAGCTTTCTTCATCATGCTGGCGATCTATGGAATAAACTATTCTTTTGGTATCTTTTTTAAGCCTATCGCTACTGATTTTGGCTGGACCAGAGCTATGACTGCAGGAGCTTTTTCCACTTCCTGGATTACAGCAGGCATATTTTCTATTTTCATGGGAGCACTAAATGATAAACTTGGGCCGCGCATAGTGCTTTCTTTGTGCGGTATTTTATCGGGTTCAGGCTATATACTTATGTCGCAGATTAATCACTTATGGCAGTTGTATATATTCTACGGTGTTGTAATCGGCGCCGGGATCAGTGCTTTCATACCCATGGTATCAACGATCGCCAGGTGGTTTGTCGGCAGAAGGAGTATGATGACCGGCATCGTCGCCGCCGGGATAGGTGCCGGTGCTTTCGTTATACCTCCACTAGTCAATCACCTCATTTTGATTTACCAGTGGCGCACTTCTTATATGATACTGGGGATTATAGTAATTGTAGTTGTGGTTTTACTGGCTCAGCTTTTAAAACGTGACCCGGCGCAAACCGGGCAGTCAAATTATTATGAAAAGCAAACAGATGTGGAAGCAGCAAACGACTCATTATCGCTAAAAGACGCCGCGGGTACCAGACAATTCTGGATGATTTTTATCATGCTTTTCGTATCCGGATATGTCCTGTATACAGTCCAGGTACATCTGGCTCCGCATGCAACCGACCTGGGAATTTCATCCACCAGTTCCGCAGCCATACTGGCCACAATGGGTGGAACCAGCATTGCCGGTAGAGCTATTCTGGGCAGCATAGGTGATAAGATAGGTAATAAACGCGCTTATATGCTGGGGTTTTCCCTCGTCGCAATAGCTCTTTTGTGGCTAATGCCTGCGACTTTGGCATGGAAATTTTTCCTTTTTGCGGTTATTTTCGGACTGGCCTATGGAAATTGCGATACGCAACAATCACCACTGGTAGCAGGACTTTTTGGACTGACCTCGCACGGTTTAGTTTTCGGTGTGGTTTCCATCGGCTACGCCATCGGATCGGGATTGGGGCCATTAATAGCTGGCTATCTATTTGATATATACAAAAACTATCAGATGGCCTTTTTTATTTGTATTATTATCAGTGTCATCGGTATTATACTGAGCGCAATGTTGACGCCGATCAGGCAAAAATCCGGCAAATTAAAAAGAATATAATAAACTCCCGGTTTCGTTACTATTATCTTTTCCATTAAAACGGTTTCATTTACAGATTTATTAATATTTAGAAACGACCTTTAATTATTCCCACGCAAAGGAAGTTATAGTCTCGGTTTGCAGAGTATTTCCTTTATCCTGAAATCGAAGAACCGGTGAGCAGGTTCGGGTTTTACCACGATTGCTGTATCGGCGCCGCCGCTTCTACCGACGCCGGCTATGGAAATAACTTCTTCATCCGTTCGCACTAAACCGGCATCCGCTGCCATTAACGTAATCTCACAGGCCACTTTCATGCCCTGACCTAGAATACGCAATGTACTGGCTACTATATCACCTATTATATATGTTGCCGGTGACTCCCTGACATCTCCCTGGCGCATCGACCGTGAGAGTCCACCAAAAGCATGCGCTGCTGTAACGATCGAAGCCTTTTCGTCCTGAACTATCTTCATATTATCTTCGGTGAATGTCTGTTCGTTCGGATTAATAAAACCGGTGCTTCGCCGTACAATTATTACCCTTTCACCCCCGAATACTTTCACTGCTTTAACGGCAGTGCGACCAAAGGTAGAAGCTACCACAATTTTTCTGATGCCCAGTTGATCGGCACGTTCTTTGGCAATAGCCAAGGTCTGATCGGTATTTTCTACGCCCGGATTATCATAGTAAACTATCTTTGATTCCATTAATAAGATTACCTCCATTAATAAATAAATCAATATTATATACTGATTAGACTCTAATAAAAGGAGATCCGGATTATTTTGAATAGTTCAGTCTGGATCCTGTTCGTCAATTAGAGGTGCCTACGGGAATTTTCAATGCGCAAGGAACGCCTGCCTGGCATAATCCGCAACCGGACATTTCCACTCCATATTTCGGATTAAGTGGAGTTACCTGTTCACGCATATAATTATAGCATTTTGCTCTATCATTCCCTCTGATAGTTATAGCTCCGGCTGGACAGCGGTTGATGCATATACCGCAGGATGACATTTCTTTATAGAAAAGACAGTTTTTAGTATGGGTATCATATAATCTGGGAGTAATCGGCAGTTTTAAATTTACTATCACGGTACCGCATCTCATCGCAATACCCCGCTCGGTGATAAAACCGCCGCTCAGGCCGAAGGTACCCAGTCCGGCGGCATACAGGGCGTGCCTCTC
>CAZEAR010000109.1:0-8209 GCA_964510365.1 uncultured Dehalococcoidales bacterium
ATATGGACCTATCTCCACATAATGGTTCTCTGGGAGACCTCTATAAGATAGGTTCGCTGGCAGGCCACAATATCGACCGTATAATGGTCAAGAACTATGCCGTCGATCCAACTATGGCCCCTCCAGGCAAATCGGTCGTGGTCTGTTTTATCGAGATTGAAGATTTCGAGTACTGGGAAAAACTGGCCGCCGATAGAAAAGCTTACAAGGCAGAGAAAAACAAAATAGCGGCAGCAGCGGCTGACAAAGTGGAGGATATTTTCCCCGGATTCAAATCCGCCGTCGAAGTAACGGATGTGGCTACTCCGATGACTTATGTTCGCTACACCGGTAATTGGAAGGGCACTTATATGAGCTGGATAATAACGCCGGATAAAGCCAAGAGGTTCAGAATGATAAAGAAGACGGTTCCCGGGCTGGACAATTTCTGGCTTTCCGGAATGTGGGTATTGCCGCCCGGCGGTTTACCTACCGGTGTTATCTCTTCCCGGCACGTCATTCAGATGATATGCAAAAAAAATAAGAAACACTTCAAGACGACGATACCGGGGGAAATATAGGCAGATATAAAGGTAAGTCGGGGATGAGTACGGTTTACGGCTGGAGGCATGGCTAAAACGTATAACTGTCCTGGCTACAAGGCATTGCATCGCCGCAGCACGTCAGCGGCTAGATTGATTTCAACGACAGAAACCGCCTATTTCCACACATATTTATAACGGTACTCTCCATCACCGGAGTCAGTGAAGAAATGTACCGTAAACTCATGCTCGGCACCTTCAAATCCGTCGCCCAATATGACTATATCGATCGTTTTTGATTGCGGAGCCGGTACCGATCCCGTTTGAGCCTCGAGGTTAATACGCCCGAGTTCCTGGCCTAAGAAATCGTCCGTAATATAAAAAGAGCTGTAAACATTTCCCCACTGAACCGATGGAGGTATGATGGAAAAATCCATCTTGGAGTTCATGGTAACCGTTTTTTTCTCATCCGGTTTCAAACACTTGGGGAACGGCGTCCAGGAACCGGAAGCATCATAGGTTGCCTCCCATGTCTGCTGATTTATCAAATTTCCCCGGTGGGTCCCCTTACCGGAGTAAGAACCCTCCTGAGCATTAAACACCAGTCCCGTTAAATACTCGTTCCCCTCATATCTGTTGATTTTCGGAGTTACCGATTCCAGTATCCAGCCGGTTTTACATTCTTCATCCTCAAACTCAACATTTATATATTTGAAATCAACGTAGGCCCAATTCCGGTTATTAGGGTCATTATTGACATCTCCCACAACATATATCCCCAGTTTGTTGTTGCCAGGATTAAGCTCATACCTGCCCTTATCATCCCGATTAAGAGTTTTACCGTCTCGATATACACGCCATGCCGACGAAAAACCATTACCTCTTACAACTATTTTCAATGCCTTTTCACTGGCAACAAATCCATCGACCAGTGGCTGCTCCTTCCCATCCCCATCAACGACAACTATATCATATCCCGGAAAGCTGTCATTGCCTATAGTGCCGGCTTTGAACTCTTTCCAGCGACCGGCTATTTTATTCCAGTCAATAGTAGCAGTCTTGGCACAGTATTCGATGGTCTCATAGTTTTTGCCATGTCCGGCGTCGATTTCCGCCTTATTCGCCCCGGAATTATAAGGTTTAAAAGCGCCGTTTACATATTCAATCCTCCTATCGGTATTACCGGGGTAGTTTGGATCTGAAATATACATATTATTTTTATAAATGCGATAAACTGTCATGTCGTGACCACCACCGGCACTGCTGAAAATTCCAACTTCCTGCGGCTCGCCAGTCATGTACATACCATAGGCAAAAGCTTTGAAGGTAACTTCATCGTCTACCCCGGCAAGATTAGTAAATAATTCGTTCTCGAAGCTGCTCCAATTGATGTCATTTTGTATTACCGAAGCGAACCTGTACCCATAAGAATCATCCTGCCATAACTGAGGTGTCTCCGGATCCTGTCCATTATTATCATATCGATTATTGAGAGTTAGATTAGCGCCATCAGGCTGCTCGGAAAAATACCATAGAGCCGTAAGTGATTGTCCGGCACAATGTCCTCCCCGGGCCAAATACGATCCATAATTAACGAATTGCCAGTCATCAATGCCCGGCCTGAACTGGGATTCGATATCCTTACTTAATATATTATCGATATATGAATTTGCAATACCGCTGATAGTGAATTTGGAGAAATGTCGTGTAGCCACGGTAATAGATGTTTTATTCACGGCTACGAACGGTATGCCCTCCAGTTTCTTTCTGGCATCATCGTAGAAAAACGCCATGACGAAATAATCTTCCGGAACCTGAACCGGTATGGTTACTTCTATCAACCGTTCAGAATAGCCCCCGCCGTTTTCCACAGTTATTAAAGGGGTTAACGGATTAAAATATTCTCCAAAGGTATGGCTGCTGACCGGAGCAGACGATATTTTGAAAGTCCTTGAATTTGTATAAGCCCCGGATGGAACCTCTATCTTCATACCATTGAGCGCATCACCGGGTTTATCAATGATAATTGTTCCGCCCGAGCTATCTATATTCTGACTGGTAAGGTCACTCTGAGCGCCCGTTGAAATAGTACCGGTTACTCCACGCGGCGGAGCTGTTTGTCCACCCAGAGGCAACTGGCCCGGAAGATTCTCCGCCTTCGATATTAGGTCTTTGGCTTTTCCCACTATCGTATCAATGAAAGAATCGCCGGGATTCGATTCATTATTATCACCGGGCTTTTCTGATGACTCAGGTCCCCCTTCACGGACAATCGTTATACAGGAGGCACCCAAGGAGATTACCAAGAAAATCGATAGTATCATTAATACAATTCTTATAAATCGTTTATTTAAAGTCACCGGTACTCCTTAACTCACTTAATACATCTTGCTGTTTTATATACTACATTGTGGTATATCGGTCAAATTTAAATATGATATAATTGCAATAAGAAAGTATGATTTTTAATGTAAAAACTCTGGCGACCATTGATCTCGTGGTACAGGCACTACTCATGGTTATAGTGCTGGTCGCCGTCTACCTGGCTAGAAGGAAGCAATTTATCCGGCACTGCAATACCATAAGAGCTGCGGTCGTGGTGCAGTTGCTTGCTATCTTCTTGATCATGCTGCCGTCTATGCTCGGTTACTTGAAATTTCCGGGGCAAGCGGCTTTCCAGATTGAAATGCTGGTACATCATAGCCTGGGCGCTCTGGTTATCCTGCTGTGGATATATATTAACCTTGCATTCATGGGCCGAGTCAGAGTACCAGGCAAACTGGCAACATTCATGAGGATAGCTCTCACCATATGGGTGCTGGTATTTCTCCTTGGTCTGTATCTGTATTTACAAATCTACATAATACAGTAAAACGAGCGAATGAAGTCCACGATGGGGCCATGTGGCGTATTTTTTGGTTAAAATTAATCCAGCTTCCGCCGCGATACAAACCAGCAATTATACCGCGATTATCGGTTTACAAACCTACTCGAATATTTCTACCGGTTTAGGCCCCTGTTTAGTTTCCTGAACATACTTATTCTACTATGATAGTACCTTTCATAGAAGGATGGATGGTACAGTGATAGGCAAAAGTACCGCTGGTATTGAAGGTATAGCTGAAAGTAGCACCCTTAGACAAATTCCCGCTGTCAAAAGCACCGGTATCACTGGTAGCTGTATGTGTTGCTGAGTCCTTGTTAGTCCAGGTTACAGTAGTACCTGCCTTGACCGTTAGTGTTGCCGGTGAGAACGCGAAGTTGGACATAGTTACGGCATTGCCGGACGGCGCCGGCGCAGTTTTTGCAGGGTTAGTTGCAGGCGTAGTAGAGCTTGTACAGGCAAAAAATAGAGGAACTACTAAGGTCAGGATTATTATCAGTGCCAGATATTTTTTCACTTATTTTTCCTTTTTCCATTTAGTTTTGATCAGGGTCCGGTTCCCTGTTCTCGACTGATTTATTATAACATTTCTTCTATTTCTGGCCGAATTTGTTTTACTAGAAACTCATATAAGTCATTGAAAAGACTCTTACAGTCCAGTCTCCTCCCATAACAGGTGACGAGAAATAGAAAAACTACCGGATTTGCTGCATTTCGAAGATGAATGGAGCGGGATACGGGACTCGAACCAATGATTTTTTACTTTCCATGTGTTAGAGTTTTGATGCCTTCGAGTATCATCTCTCTGGTAATGGGCATATCATATATTCTGACCCCGATGGCATTATAAATAGCATTGCCGATTGCCGGCACTCCGGGGATCATCGTAGCCTCACCAAGGCCTTTTGCCCCGAAAGGCCCTTCAGAATGAGGGACTCCAGCAAGCATTGATTTCATATTATTCATGCTTGGACTTTCCATAAAGGTTGGCATCTTGTAGTCAACAAAGTTAGGATTAACCACTACTCCATTTTCCAGAACTACTTTCTCATACAAAGCGCTGCCGATACTTTGAACCGCCCCACCTTCTATCTGGATTTCGCATAATTTAGGATTAATAGGCTGCCCCATATCGAAACAGCCTGCTATTTTTAGCACTCTAACCTCGCCAGTTTCCACATTTACTTCGACCTCGACTGCATTAGCGCCATGATTATAAAAAGCGAGGGGTCTCCTGCTCTGTGCCGTCTCCGGGTCCTCAACTTCGTAAGGACCGACATAGGTGCCACTGCCGATTATTTCTCCACCTTTACCTAATATTCCCAAAGGTGTAAAAAGTTCGGATATTTCGACCGATCTGGTTACCGATGAATTTTCGGCTTTGACGTATACAACACCGTCTCTAATCTCCAGATCTTCGGGGGTTACTCCTATTCTATCGGCTACCATCTCAAATATCTGCCGCTTGGCATCCCGACATGCTAATAACGCTGCATTACCGATATGGAAAGTAGTCCGACTCGATACGGCACCGCGGTCGAACGGTGTCACGGCAGTATCCCGGGCAATCGTCCTAACCTTATTTACAGGAGTATTGAACTCCTCGGCTGCTATTTGCGTTATAACCGTATCGCATCCTTGCCCTAGCTCTCCGGCGCTATGGCGTAGCTCAATGATGGAATCGGGGCATACTTTGACATTGACTACAGAAGGAGAGGCTCCCATGGTGTTTTTGTTTCCTACGGCGAGGCCTTTCCCTTTTTTCCAAGGGCCTTTCTCATTGGATACCGGTTTATTCCATCCAATCCATTCTCCGACCTTCTCTAAGCATGCTTCAGCCCCAATGCTATGGGTTATCATACCTAAAGCATCTTCATCCCCTTCTTTCAAGATATTTTTCTTTCTAATCTCTAAAGGATCTATGCCCAGCTTCTCAGCCAATATATCCATCTGGGATTCTACAGCCCAGATGATTTCAGCACTATTGAAGCCACGATAGGGTGCAGTGGTAACCTCGTTCGTGGCTACGGCATAAGAGTCCCACTTAAAATTGGGTATCCGGTAGGTACCTGTTGCTGCAAAGCTAGCATTTTTGACCATTAAAGTCTGAATTGTACTATACCCTCCCGCATTCTGGATATTCTTAATCTCCCTCGCGACTATTGTCCCATCCGATTTCACCCCATCTTTGATGATAACTATATTAGCACTTCTGGTAGCACCCGCATTGAACACCTCTTGACGGGTAAAAACCAGCTTGACCGGCCTTCCTGTTTTTAATGCTAGAATGGGCGCCACAAAGGTAAGGGCTGCTAACTCCATTCCTTTTCCCCCAAAACCGCCCCCGCAATAGGGCGTAATAAATCTTACTTTTTCGGGGGTTAGACCTAAAAGGCGACTGACTTCCATTTTATCCATATGTTGGTACTGGGTTGAATTCCAAATAGTCAATCCCCCATCAGATTCCGGGCGGGCTACGATGCTATACGGCTCTAGAAAACCATGCTGTATCCTAGCTGTTGAAAAGCGATTTTCGACTATATGCTCAGCTGTTTGAAATCCCTTTTCAATATCTCCGTGCCGAACCTTATGATGAATAAAAACATTCGGCCTCTTGGGTTCAAGTCGAAACAAAGATGGAATAGGGACATGATTATATTTAGGCAAATCAGGATGGAGCACGGCCGGCGGATTTTCACTCATGGCTTCTTCCACATCAAAGACCGCGGGCAGCGGCTCATAGTCCGTTTCTATTAAATCCAGGGCTTCCTCGGCAATCTCTACGGTATCCGCTGCGACCGCCGCAACTCCTTCTCCTATAAAACGGACTACATCTTTAGCCAGTATATATCGGTCCTGGATCAGCCCTATCCTTTGTTCGGATACATCTTTGCCGGTGATTATTGCCCGCACCCCCGGCAAGGCTTCTGCCTTGCTAGTTTCGATATTGAGAATCCTGGCATGAGGGTGAGAACTGCCTAATACCTTGGCATATAGCATCCCCGGCAACTGAATATCTGCACTATATTTGGCCTTGCCGGTTACTTTAGCTAAAGCATCCACCCGGGGAACACTGGTGCCAATAAATGAATAATTCTGACTCATTTCTTGCCTCCGTTCCTCATTACCTCGGCAGCAGATAATACTGCTTCAGTTATTTTAACGTACCCGCTACAGCGACAGAGAACTCCGGATAAGGCCATTCTTACATCATCCTCGGTTGGCGAAGGATTCTCATCTAACAAGGCTTTGGCCGTCAGAATCATTCCCGAAGTACAGTAACCGCATTGCACTACAAAATGGTCTAAAAAAGCTTGCTGTAAAGGATGTAGCTGTCCGTTATGGCTTATTCCTTCAATGGTCAGTATTTTTTTGCCTTCCGCCTGGCGAGCAAGCACCTGGCAGCTTTTTACCGCTTTACCATCGATAAGAACCGTACACACTCCGCAATAACCAGAGTTGCATCCTTGCTTGGCCCCCGTTAAATGGAGTTCATCACGTAGTACTTCCAGCAGCAGCCTCCACGGTTCTATCCAGATACTATATTCTTCTTCATTGACTTTAAGCTTCAATAGTTGTTTCATATTCTCTCCTTAGCCGTCAATCATGCCGTTATCGCGCCTGCTCGATAGCTTGACTTACTGCTTTTTTTGCGATAATCCCGGCAATATTGCGCTTGTAGTCTTCTGAAGCCAGAACATCCGAAGTCGGCTCAATTTCTTTGGCTATGGCCTTCCCAAGCTCGGCCAAAACTGAAGGAGTAACTTTCTTACCATTCAGCAGTGCACTTCCCTGACCAGCGATTATGGGAATCTTCCCCACAGCTCCCAATACTATTTGGGCTTTATTCACTATCTCTCTATCAAGGGTTATTACTGCAGCCACCGAAACGATGGGATTATCTCCAAATCGGATAGCTTCCTTGACATAGGCTGTGCCGGTTTGAGGCGGAAGATGAGGAATTTCAATCTCATTAAGAATCTCATCAGCTTCAAGTGCCGATTCGAGATAATCCACAAAAAATTGGTCTAAAAATATTTCTCGGACTCCTCTCTGACTGGTTGCTCTGATTTTGGAGCCAAGCGCAATTAGGACCGGACCCAGATCTCCCGATGGATCAGCGTGACAAAGATTACCGCCGAGTGTTCCCCAATTCCTGATTTGGACTGACGCCAGCGTCCTTTCCATCTTAGACAGCAAAGGAAATCTCTTTTTTATTAATGGAGAAGTTTCTATATCTCGATGTATCGTCAGTGCGCCTATTTTGACACAATCCTGCTGGTCATTAATATATTCCAGTTCAGAGAGTCCTTTAATGTTGATTATGTATTTCGGCCCCGGTAGCCTCTGCTTAAGCATCGGCAACAAACTCTGCCCACCAGCAACAACCTTAGCTTCATCCTTATATTTTGACATTAACGAGCATGCCTCGTTGAGACTTGTTGGATTGAAATATTCAAAAGGTCTCATTGCTTTACCTCCTCGTTTAACCCGGGCATTTTTAAAACCCGGACGCTACAATCATATCCAACTGAGACTGCATGACACGGCTGAGATTATGGGGGATATTTAATATAGTCACCACGAAAGTATTTAAAGATATTACGAATGGCGCAAATATAAGTACGCTCCACTATCTAGATTATCCTCCATGGTAAGATTATACGATTAACCCTATATAAATATAAGACTAATATAAGATTTCACATTTTAAAATATATTTAAATATTTAGAAGATATCAATTGTAGACAAGAGCGGTCTTTATACGTTTCATTACATGAAACAACAGTATCAATATAGCTA
>CAZEAR010000110.1:0-8205 GCA_964510365.1 uncultured Dehalococcoidales bacterium
AATCTGGAGTAGAGCTGGCACGATTCGGTGATGATTATTAGGCCGGGTGTGACTCCCGATCATTACAGGACGCTTGGAGAGAGATTTATTGAAAACTATTACAAACGGTATTCACCTTTCGATCAGGATGCAACCATCGAAACTGAAATGAGACTTAATTTTGCACTGGACGATGCCAATGAATATAAGATGATGGGCTTTGTGGACAGACTATCCAGGACTGCGGATGCTGTCTATGAGATACATGACTATAAGACATCGTCCCATCTAGTTGACCAAAAGGAAATAGATGCTGACAGGCAACTGGGACTATACCATTTGGCAGTTCAAAAAAAGTGGCCTGATGCACAAAAAATCAGATTGATATGGCATTATCTCGCTTTTGATACCGATCTTGTTTCTTACCGGACGCCGAAGACGATCAGGAGTTTGACTGACGATACAATTCAATTAATCGATAAAATAGAATCGACGCTTGATTTCTTGCCCGGCGAGTCTGGACTATGTGAGTGGTGCGAGTATCAACAATTTTGTCCGCGTAGGAAGCATTATTACAAAGTGGAGTCTTTGCCTGTTGAAGAGTATTCAACCGAATCCGGTGTTGTTTTAGTCAATAGATATACGGAGCTGAAAGCAAAGGCGGAAGCTATAGACACGGAGATCCGGAAGGTAAGGGATGATCTTATTAATTATGCCAGGCGGGAACAACTGGAAGTGATTAAAGGTAACGACCGCAAGGTAAGGATCAAATTCGAGCAGAATTTAAAGTTCCCCGGGAAAAACGACAATGAACGTAAAGAGCTTGATAATCTTCTAAAGGAAGCCGGGAAATGGGGGGATATTTCACAGTTAGACACTACCTTGCTTAATAAAGTCGTTGAAGATGGACAGTGGAGCCCGGAACTTATCGACCGGGTGATGAAATACGGTAAATTAGAGGAAACATCAGCTGTATATCTATTAAGACTGAAGAAAGAGGAAGAATAGTCGATTGTCCAAAAGTCACTATCAATAGAAATTGTTTTTGGACAGCGTTGTAAATACGATTGCTGCTATTCCCAGTGGCCAGAATACAATAAGCGCAGCGATTGAACCGGCCAGTGACAGCCCCCAGATTCTTTTACGTAATGCGAATGCTCCACCTGTAATAGCCAGAATTCCTATGATTATTGATAGAATAGCTATCACGATGAAGATAACAGATAAAAGAAAAGTAAATTCATCATTTGATACGGCGACACCGCTGAATATTGCGTAAGAAAAGCCTCCTATGATGAGGAAGGCTAAACCTCCAATGACAGCAAGAGCGCCGGCTATTATATCCAGAATTCCGGCGACCATTGGCATCCATGTCCTGTCCATTCCAGCCTCCTGTCTATTCTAATTCCTTTATCTATATTTTAGACATTGCAAATTCTATATTTATGTATAAAAACTGTCAATTATACTTGAGATAATTGTTCAAAGCAGATAGTATAGCTTTTAATATTTTATAAAGATTTTCTTCGCTTAAGTAAACTATATTAAGTTTGCAATATAATTGATGTACCAATGGGATCCTGACGACTACCAGAAAAATTCTTTCTATCAAAGAAACTGCGGCGTAGAGTTACTTTCAAGGTTGAAGTTCAGGGGGGATGAGAGAGTTCTCGATGTCGGATGTGGTGATGGGGAATTAACATTCTTAATTGCCAGGGAAGCATCACAAGGATTTGTTGTCGGAATCGATGATTCCGGAACTATGATTGAATTGGCTAATAATAGGTATCCCTCCGATCAATATAAAAACCTGATTTTTATGGAGAGGGATATAACAAAACTTGATTTTGATGAAGAGTTTGATGTTATCTTCTCCAATTTTTATTTGCACTGGAAAGCAGATCATCTATCGATTCTGAAAAAATTAGGTAAGAGTTTAAAATCTGAAGGTGTTATATTACTTTAAATATTCGGCAAAGGCAGTGCCAGCGAACTAATTAAAATAATGAAAAATATAGTAAGAAAACACGGATGGGACAAATATTTTTTAAGATATCCATTCCCCTACAGGTCCTGTAAAACCGAGGAATATGAGAAATGGTTAGAATTGCTTGGTTTTGATATAAGAAAGATTCGTTTATTATCAAGTGATGTATTGTTTAAACACGATGAAGAATTTATTTCCTGGATACGAAGTGCCTGGCTTCCACTTATCAGGAGACTACCTGAAGAACTGCAACAACGGTTCATAGAAGAAATATTTGAACGTTATAGTGGAAATATATCCCTTAGTGGCAGCGAAAAAAATATTGTTATAGGAATGACGAGACTGGTAATAGAGGCTCAAAAATAGGAATCCCGGATAATAAGCTTTGAATGATTACCTCATTATCTACTTGATTTAACAATTTTCCCGGTCAATATAGTTTAAGCTTTGAAACGATAATGGTAATATTAATAGCTGACAAAAAAGAATATTGCTGTCCGGTAAAGGAGCCCTTATGGTATTGGTTGATATTATTATTGTAATAATACTTATATTTGCTTTTATCGGAGGCATTGTAGAAGGAGCAATAAAGTCTTTTTTTCGGCTTTTGGGATTTATTATTGCCTTGCCACTTACTATGTTTCTCTACCCGATGCTGGCGAATATCCTTTCATTTCTTCCCGGGCAAAATTGGGAAAATTTTATTAGCTTTATTATTATTGTAAGCGTATTAAGTACAATATTTTATTTGATCTTTTTTATACCCAGAAAACTTATCGAAAAAATATGGATCAAAATAGATATTTTGCGTTTAATAGGGGGCTGTTTAAATCTTCTTAATTCTGCAATAGGATTTGTCGTATTGACTCTGCTGATCCAGACATATCCGATAATGGGCTGGCTGGAAGATATAGTTACTCAGTCCAGTGTTTTGACCTGGCTGGTTACCCATCTGCAATTTATACAGGTGCTGGTGCCGGGTCTATTCAATAATGTGCCTGCAAGAGTTATATATAGGGCTTTATTGAACTAAGCTGCAGATGTCTATAATAGACTAGCATCGTGTTATTGCATATTATCGTCATAACAGAACTAATAGAATGTTGAGATCCTGTTGAAAAAAGATTATAGACTTCTGATTATGTGCCTTCTGGGCTTTTTTGCCTTTACCAATCAAAGCATATTATTTCCGGTAATACCGCTTTATGCTGTTGAGGTCGGCGCTTTGGTGTCTCAGGTTGGGCTTGTAGTATCTTTTTTCGCTTATATGCAGGCTCTGTTGATGATTCCTGCCGGTTTGCTTTCGGATAAACTGTCACAACGCGGTCTTTTAGTTGCCGGACTATTTATCGCCACCTTGGCACCTTTACTTTACATCGTTGCATCGAATCCGGTGCAGCTTTCCCTGGTTAGAGCTCTTCACGGCCTGAGCATGGTATTTTTTATACCTACAGCTTTAACTATAATCACCGGAATTACGCATAAGGCAGAAATGGGGAAAGCATTCGGTGCGTATACGACTGCGACGCAGTTGGGCAGTATGGTCGGGCCGATAATCGGCGGTTATTTGCTAAATCACTTCGGCTATACAGCTACTTTCTTGAGCAGCAGCATTGTTGCCGCTATAGGTCTGTTAATAGTATTTATACGCTTTGCCGATATTCCCGGGAAAAGACCGATTGAAAACGTTGTCAAACCCAATCTGAGTAATTCTTTGAGATGGTTATCCCAGAGACTGGTAATGGCAGCTATGTTTACACCGATGTTCATTGCAGTAGCTGTGGGTACTTTTAGTTCGTATATACCGCTCTACAGCACCGGTTTGGGTATAAATGAAGTCGGTGCCGGCTTAATTATCGCTGTATTCTATGCCTGTTCATCTATAAGCAGGATTCCCGCTGGTATGTTGTCGGATAAATTCGGCAGAGGTCCGTTAATTGTTTTTGGTATGATTTTAAGCGCGATTGCCGTTGCAAGTATTTCCGTATTCAGCAGCCTGTTTTATCTTTGCATGGCAGCCTTATTTTTTGGCATAGGGATGGGTATAACGCAGCCGTCTGGCCTGGCGTTAGCCGCTGACCACTCACGAGAAGGAGAACAAGGACTGGCTATGGGGGTATATGTCGCAATTTTTCAGGGTGGTAATGCAGTGGGACCTACAATCATAGGATTCGTTGCCGGCATAACAGGATTTGAAATTATGTTTCTGGTCAGTTCCGCAACTGTTGCCTTTGGTTTGCTAATTATTCTTTTCCTGCTAAGATCGAAAAAGAACGGAGTTACAGGACATGATAACTATGCTTAAATATATTTACAGGTTATATATTTTATGGTGTTTTTTCACTGTCCCGGCTTTCAGGGGATTGTTATGAAGGTAGTCTTACATATATGCTGCGGTGTTTGTTCTGCAAGTGCTGCCGATTCGCTGATGAAAGACGGGCATCAAGTTATCGGATTCTTCTATAATCCCAATATTTATCCTGCCAATGAGTATGAAAAAAGGTTAACCACTGCAAAGATAGTTGCCAGGGAACTTGGCTTTCCGCTTGAGGTCCCTTTTTATAAACCGGAGGACTGGTTTAAGAAGGCTGAGGCTTTTAAGCTGGAGCCAGAGGGTGGTCAAAGATGCCAGGTTTGCTTTAAAATGAGGCTTGAGGAAACATATAGATATCTGCTGGTGTGTAAAGCGGATGTATTTACTACGACCCTGACCACAAGCCCCCATAAATCTGCTGAAAATATAAATAGAATAGGTATGGATATAGGGGGAGAGGCTTTCCTGCAGCGGAATTTTAAAAAGAAGGATGGATTTAGACATACTCTACAATTAGCCCAAAAAATGCAACTTTATAGACAGGACTACTGCGGATGTTTGTATAGTATCAGAGAAGGGAGGAAGAAATGAGTTATTGGCCGGGTACAGATGAAGCTAATAATATACTGGACGAATGGGTAAGCAATAAAAATTTAAAAAAACATGCCTACGCTGTAGAGGCTGCTATGCGAGCATATGCTGACAGGCTTGGTGGCGATCCCGATAAGTGGGGTGCTGTCGGGCTTCTGCATGACTTCGATTATGAAAAATATCCTGATCTTAAAGATCACCCTTTCAGGGGGGCCGATTATCTGAGGGATAAAATGTATGCGGAGGAATTGGTGGAAGCAATACTTGCTCATGCCGATCATGCTGGTATTAACAGAGATACAGATTTGAAGAAGACTATTTATGCTGTGGATGAGTTAACGGGATTAATTGTTGCGGTTGCTTTAACCAGACCATCAAAAAAGATTGCTGATGTTACTGTTGAATCAGTTAAGAAGAAATGGAAGGAAAAAGCTTTTGCCGCGGGTGTGGATAGGCTTATGATTGAGAGAGGTGCCGGAGAGCTAGGGGTCTCTCTGGACGAACATATAGGAACGGTCCTGACCGCGATGCAGGGCATATCGGATAAATTGGGGCTTTAATCCTTCGGGAGTTAATCTAGTACAATCCTTCCCACATTATAATATTTTCCCGGATCCGGGCTATATAAATCAGTATTTAATTTTCTACAGGCACGGGGATGGAAGATACGACTTTAGTTATTATTGTTTCCGCTGATTCACCCTTTAATCGCGACTCCGTTTTCACAATCAGGCGATGCGATAGTGCCGGTGCTGCCAGATACTTTACATCATCAGGTATAACATAGTTACGTCCTCTAATGGCTGCCAGAGCTTGAGAGGCTAAATGAAGCCCCAGAGAGGCGCGGGGGCTGGCTCCCAGCTCAATCCCTGGATGGTCTCTCGTAGCCCTGGTAATAGATAAGATGTAATTAGCGACAGATTGTTCAACATATACCTGCCTGCAGAGCTTTTGTAATTCAAGCAGCTCGGCAGCTTCGATTACACTGGTAAGATTGTCCAGAGGATTCTCACCCTGAAAGCGGGATAAAATGGCTTCCTCTTCGTCTATCGAAGGATAATCCAGTTTGATTCTAAGCAGGAACCGGTCGAGCTGGGCTTCCGGCAGGGGAAATGTACCTTCAAGTTCGACTGGATTCTGCGTGGCAATGATTAAAAAGGGACGTGGCAGTGGTACCGTATCCAGGTCTACGGTAAACTGCTGTTCCTGCATGCATTCCAGAAGGCAAGATTGTGTCCTCGGAGTGGCGCGATTTATCTCGTCGGCCAGTAAAAAATTGGTCATGATCGGGCCCGGGCGCAACTCGAATTCGGATGTCTTCTGGTTAAAATAATGAATCCCGGTGATGTCAGAAGGAAGAAGGTCCGGGGTACATTGAATTCTCTTAAAACTGCAGCCTAAAGATTTTGCGGCTGATTTAGCCAGAATCGTTTTGCCGATTCCCGGCACATCCTCTATTAGAATATGCCCTTCGCAAAGCAGGGCAACCAGAACTAATTCGATTGCCTCCCGTTTCCCAACAATAACCTTACCTATGTTGGCGCTAAATTTATCGGCTGCTTTCTTGATTTCGGATGTATCACAGTTTATTCCCTTGTGGTTATTTACCATTTTGGCCGACCTCCAGATTTTTATCGATTTCACTCGATTTATTAAATTGGTTTTGCTTTATCCTGTACCAGCTCTGATTAATTTGTTGTAACTCACTGGCATTCGGTATAAATTTACCGTATCGTGTGCTGACGTATTGTTCGGTAACAAAGTTCAGGTCCTGACGAGCGTCGGGGAGCAGATTTGTCAGTTTATTAAGATAATCGTAGGGAGTCTGGAATGTATAACGGGGATATCCTGACTTCGCTGCCCAGTGCAACAGGTTCCTGTATAGCTGGCGAACCGAAGCTACTTCCGGGTGGCCGGATATAGGTTTTTTAAATATCCGGAACCGGCGTACGAGTCTGAGCAGCATGGCTACAATTCCCTTCATCAGCCTGATGATATCTGCTTTGAACGCTCCTGATAATGATTCCGTTTCAATCCCCTCGGAACTGTTGAACTTTATATGTAGCCACTTAAATATTTGTGAAGAAATCTGCCATAATGCCGCCAGAATAAGCCCTGCCCACATTACAGCCATACCTATATTTAAGTATTTTCTTAACGTCTCCGGCATTGTCCACAACTTGAAATCCTTGGTGCCTGATCCTATATCGGGCATCGGTGGAATTGCCGGCATTTCGCCTGCCTCCGGTTTGGGTAGAAGACTGCCTAAAAAAGCAATGAATTTTAATATAAGTTCCCATATCCATTTAAGTGCCGCAATAATAAGCTGTAATAAATTAGGCGATACTAAGATGCCGATTAAAAAGCCTATTATGAGAATTAAGCCGATGCTGGTTATTAATAGCCATATCCAGTGGCTCTTATAGATTTCTGATATCCAGTTATTGTCTTCCTGAGCGTGTGATATCGAAATCCCTGCCAGAGCAAAGATAAAAAAAGTTGCTGTTACCGGAATAGCACCGGTAAGCTCAATTTTTGAAGCAGCGGCGATAGCGAGCGTGATAACGATTATAATGAGACCGAACTGGAATTCGGCGAGCGATAAAGTAAAGTTAAATCTTTGATGGATTAAACGCTGGCCCAGCCACCAGAGAAACGGGCTGCTTATTAGAATAAGTAGCTCCGGCTTAAAGGTGTAAATAATCTGAGGAATAGACTGCAGTGATGCCAGAATCCAGGTTGGATTCAACCAGTTCATATCATTAAAGACCTGAATCTTCACCAATATGAATGTTAATATAATGCATATCAGCCAGCTGAAGCTTAGAGTAAAAAACCGGGACCATTTCAATAGCCGGATTAACTTATTGGTGACAAAAGCCAGAGGAAACAGAAGAAGAAGGATGATAACCGATATGCTTTCATTTACTGGAAGCTTATTTAATAAAGATAACAGAGCAAATAACCAGCATGCCTCCGCACCGGCGGTGCAAATAAATAAAATGCCGTACTGCCAGGTAAGTTTCATTATGTTTTGCCAGTGCTTATTTTTCTCAAATGCCCCGCATGTTTAACATGATGCCAGGCAAAATAATTATGTTCATCGCCTCCCGCTCTGTCGCCGATCTGCAGGACGATTATCTTATATCCATTCTCTTTTAAATCGATAAGCAGTCCATTAAGATATTCCGGAGGGTCAGACACGATAAAAATCAGGGTAGTTCCGTATGGAAGACTTCTTCGCTCATCCTGTATAAACTTGTCGAATCTGGTGCTCGAATTACTGGTCATTTTCGCCAGAGATTCCAGTATGTAAACTAGCTGAGTCATACCG
>CAZEAR010000111.1:0-8074 GCA_964510365.1 uncultured Dehalococcoidales bacterium
GTTATACTCTTCACTGGTAAATGCTTTGGTTAATTCCTTTTTCAGTCTCAATAATAGACCATCTATCTGGTCTCTGAATAATTTCCCCTTACCTTTGGGAAAGCTTACAATCTGCGGCCTGTCTTTATCGGCGAAATTGTATATATAGCACCAATCCTTCGGAGGTTTTATCTGTCTATGGTCCTTTCTCTCTTTGAGTATCTTATTAATATGGGTTTTCACGGCTGAAGTCTTTCCGGTTCCGGTAAGTCCGGCAACATAAATATTGTATCCTTCATGTTTCATTGCCAGGCCAAAATCAATGGCCTGTATTGCCCTGTCCTGTCCGATGAATTCTCGCAGCGGTGCTAAGTCTTTGGTACTATCAAAGTCAAATATGGAAGGATCACATTGCCAGCGCAGCTTGTCGGCAGATAACTCATATTTTTTTATGTCCATTATTTAATCTTCCTCCGTATAAGTACAATTTGCCGGACTACAATAACTATCATATGGCTCTTATATGAGATATAAAAATATCAGGCTTCGAGTCAGACTTTAAAGACATTAAATTATACTATCCTCAGTGAGCAGAAGTATATAAGAATCAGTCCATCCCGCGATATTTTGATTATATATGAAAAATTCAAACTGGATATGAAATCTAAGAATCCGGGTTAGAGTTTATCGAAAGGGCAAATTGCAGATATATCCGGGCAGCCTGTAATATCTTATCGAATTGTACCGATTCTTCCGGAGTATGGGCTACTTCCAGGCAGCCGGGACCTATAATAATCGGATCGACTCCGGCAGCCCAGAGGACACTTCCATCCGAATGGCTTCTGAAATCCTGCGGGTGCCAGGGTATGGATAGATTTTTATATACCTCTTTTAATTTTCTTACCATAGGTCTTTTATGAGAGATCCGATATCCTGAATAGGTGTGTTCAAATCTCAGATAAGCATCTAAATCGGTAATCTTTTCAGCGGCAGCCTCAAGCAATTGCTCCATCTCTGCCTTTAGTACATCGATTCTGGAATTAGGCGGAAGATGTAAGTCCAGCCAGGCCTCGCATGCATCCGGTACTACAAATCCGCCGGGAAAACCGGAAAGTTCTCTGATATTGTAAACCAGTTCAGGAGATTTCGAATCGATATACTCCGTTACCTCCAAAAGGAGTTTTAACATTTTCTCAATAGCATTCTGTCCCAGCTCGGGCATCGCAGAATGGGCCCTTTTACCCCGAGTCCTTAGTAGTACCTCCAGATAGCTGTAGTGACCAAGGCAGGGTTCCAGATCGGTCGGCTCTCCTACTACAGCCCAGGGAAAACTATACTCATTGACCAGAGTAATAGCTCCTTTATTATCCTCTTCTTCATCTACAACAAGTGCCAGCCCGACGGAGCCCATGCCATCCCCGAGGCCAGCCAGAACTGAAAATGCTTCGATCATAGCAGCGCAGCCTGCTTTCATGTCGGCGATCCCCAGACCGGAAATTATATCCTGGTCCTCCTCGAAGCTGAAATGGTCTAAATCATAGGCGGTAACAGTATCCAGATGGCCTATGAAACATAACTCCACTTCATTCTTGTTTTCGGGAAACACAATCAGGTTGTATCGATGTTCATCCACGGCCTGTTTGGTTACTGAAAACCCCTGTCTTTTTAAGTATCTGTGGACATAGTCGACGATCTCTTCTTCCTTGCCTGAGGGGCTGTAAATATCTATCAGGTCTTTGAGAACAGCCTTTAACCTTTTAGGTTCTACTCCATTATTATCTGCCGGATTCATTTGAATTGTCTTCCATTGATGCATTCCGTTTATTTTGTTTTCGTAGCGTTTTGCCCAGCCATATATGTTGAGCGCTCTGAGAAAAGCCGACTTCGTTAAAAAAGGCAAGGGCACCTTTATTGCCGGCTTCGGTGTCGGCTATAATCATTCTTACTCCATCCTTCTGCAGCTTTTTCTCCAGTTTCTGATATAGCCGAAAACCAAGATTTGTCCTCTGGAAAGGTTCATCGACCCCTATCCAGCTTACATATCCGTATCTCCTCCAGGCAGTGCCTTCCTTCCTTATGATGGTACCGATAATAAATCCGACCACCTTTCCCTCCATCTCGGCGACAAAGCAATAGTCCGGATCAGAACTGAAATAGTCCGTAACTTCAAAAGCATCCCAGGTACGATAAAGAATAGGAAACTCTTCGCTGGTGAAAAGACTTTCTCCAAGATGGTAGACTGCGCTGATATCGTCTATCTCCATCTCCCTGATAACTACTTCGTGCTTCTTTTTAAGCTCATTTTCCAGTGACATATATTTTTTATTCGCTCCTTTTAATCAGACTTCGACAGTTTTTATATAAGTTCGTTATTAATTACGAACTCATTATACCAAGTCGTTATAAAATACGGATAGTTATATATATATAGTAATAAGCACTGGAGTTAAAGCAGTTGCTTACGCGCCCAGTCGTTTTTGCAGGATGATTTTATCATCCCCATGAGCGTAGAAGTCAGGAATCCTGCATATTTCCTGATATCCGTGTTTGAGATGGAATCTTAGCGTATTCTCATATTCCGGTTTAGACGATGTCTCAATAATGATCAGTTTCCCCTTGTTTGTTCTTATCTGATTCTCGGCGAATGTCATTAATTCGCTGCCCACTCCCCTACCCCGGTTGCCCGGTGCAACAGCCATCCAGTACATATCCCATGTCGATTCAGTTAACGGGGTGGGCCCATAGCAAATATAGCCAATAGTAACAGAATCTTCCTCGGCAATATAAATGTTGTAGCCGGAGCCTTCAGGATCACTCAAATAGCTGTCAATGACCTCCTCGGCCACAATTACCTCGAATGGTTTAAATTCCGGCGTATTCCTTAGTATTGCCGCCAGTTTAGGCCTGTCCTTTTTAGTCACGGGGCGGATTTTAATCATATCTATTATTAACCGGAAGCCAGTGTTACGATTCGATCGATGAACTGGGTATAGCTCATCCCAGCGGCTTCAGCCTGGCGTACGGAACCCGACCCTGGGGATATATCTGGATTGGGGTTGACCTCAATAACATTTACCCGTCCTTCATCATCCAATCGCATATCTACTCTGGCATAGCCGCGGCACCCCAGCAGGACATAGGCTTTCATAGCTGCACCGGCAATATATTCCTGGTTCTTGGGCTCGATTCGAGCAGGGCAGATTACTTTGGTGTTCTGATAATATAAGCTATCCGGCGCCCATTTTGAGTCGAATGTTAACATATTGGACATTCCTTCAGGTAGAGTATATACTATCTCCGATATTGGTAAAACGTTGCAGTCTACGTTCCCCAGGATAGTGGCATTGAACTCCCTTCCATCGATAAATTTCTCTATCAATGCTTGCCCGCCATAGTATTTGCATATGTTTGCCGCCTGTTTTTTAAGAGAAGCAGAGTTATATACTACATTTTCCGGTTTTAAGCCATGACTTGCATCTTCGCAGCGAGGTTTAACGATGCAAGGAAAACCGATTCGGAATTGGGATAATGTCCGGTTATTCCATATCTGGAAATCAGGGGTGTCGATTTTCCCTGCTCTTAGAATAGACTTTGTCTTTGCTTTATCTATGCATAGTCTGAGAGTCGAACCGGTACAGCCTGTATAAGGTATTCCGGTAGCCGATAGAATATTAGCGATCTCTGCCTCCGAATCCGGTTGGCCTGAGAAACCTTCAAATAGATTAAATATTAAATCGGCCTCCAGCCTGTTAAGCTGCTTTCTACTGTTTTCCGGTGGAGGCAGCAATGGGACGCGAACCACGCTATAATCCAGCTTAAGCAAGGCCTGATGTACCGCTGAAACAGCATCAAGAACCCCGATAACCGCTGCCTCTTCATCTCTGTAGTAATTGTCGGGTACGGGTTCGTTATAAACAATGGCTATACTGCGACCCACCGTTGGCACCTCTTCAGTGCAGCATCAAAGACGGTCTTTACCAACCTTTTATGAGTCCATCCAAGCTCTACTGCCATTATGACTAGATCGCTGTGAGCTCCGAGCCCCGGTAGCGGATTTATCTCAATGAAGTAAGGAGTTCCATCAGTGCTTATCCTAAAATCCAGCCGGGCGAAATCGCGGCAGCCTAATACCTGAAAAACGTTAAAGCTGGCTTTTTTTATTTTATCCAGCACATCTTCCTTGAGCCTGGCCGGGCATTCATAGTCGACAAGATTCAGATAATCACGTTTTACTTCAAGCGAATAGATAAAGTGATCTTCTTTCGTCCTAGGGATTACACGCATTATTCCCAGTATATCCGGAGGTGAATTACCTACCATTCCAACAGTAATCTCTTCACCGGTAATATACTGTTCAACGAGTACCGGCTGATGATAGTTTTTTAAAAGCCGGGTTACCTGTTCTTCCATCTGCAATGAATTATTAACCACGGAGGTCAATCGAACCCCCTTGCTTGATCCTTCATAAGCCGGTTTCACCACAGCCGGGAATATAGATTCATTCCACAGTATCTGGTGGATTTCATTTCTGTCACTTATCACCTGCCATTTCGGTGTACAGACCCCTGCCGTCTCGACCAGCTTCTTAGTTAACGGCTTATCAAGACAAGTCGCCAGGCACTGAGGGTCCGATCCCGAATAAGGTATGTCCAGCATCTCTAAAATCGAAGGTAACTGCGCTTCCCGGCTACGATAGTTGCCCCGCCCTTCCGCAATATTAAAAACGATGTCAACCTTCTCCCGGACAATATTATCGATGAATTCTCTGCCGCCACCCAGCATGATAACCGAGTCGCCGTCAATCTCAAGAGCCGATGCAATGAACTCTACGGTTTCTGCCGAGTCGTACTCCTCCAGTGCATCTTCCGAGCCGGTGTTATTAAGAGATATTTCCTTTTTAAGATCGTACGATAACCCTATTCTCATTTTGAGCTCCCTTAAATTCAAACCGCTGCCCTGACACTTCAATCATTTCGGCAACTGATTTATTTATCGTTTTTGCTGCTTCAGCATTCAGTTTTGAACCTGCTATTATTTTTGGATTTCGATAGCGGAAGATCTTTCCCTGATAATTTTCCAGTACCAGTTCGTTATTATTTTTGGCCATTATGTAATTCGCCTGTAACGGAACCTTGCCGCCCCCATATGGGAGATCTATAACAAAGTTGGGTATTGCCAGACCTGAGGTATGGCCGCGCATTCCTTTAATTATATTAACGCCCACTTCTACCGGTGTGCGCAGATGCTCTGTGCCCTGTACCTCATCGCACTGAAATATATAGTAAGGACGCACTTTTATCTTCAGCAATCCGTTACATAACTTCAGTTGTGTCTGCAATGTATCGTTTACTCCATGCAACAAAACGGACTGGTTATTGACCGGCACCCCGCTGCGCAGCAATTTATCGCAGGCCGCCGCCGATTCAGGAGTAATCTCGCGATAATGGTTGAAGTGAGTATTGAGCCATATCGGACCGTATTTGGATAACATGGCACACAATTCATCATCGATACGCTGGGGCAGCACCACGGGATAACGCGTACCTATACGTATTACTTCGACATGTTTAATCGATCTTATTTGTGAGATAACGTTCTCCAGATGAGATGTGGAAAGTGTTAAAGGGTCACCCCCGGAGATGATAACATCCCTGACACCTTTGTGCCGGCGAATATAGTCCAGCATAGCTTCAACTTCATTAGGTGTACGTACCCATCCCCCGTTTTTCCATTCTCTCTTACGCGTACAATGCCGACAAAGCATAGGACATATATCGGTAAGTACCATAAGCACTCTATCGGAGTAGCGATGAACCAGCCCGGGTACGACGGAATCCCGTGTCTCTTCTAAAGGATCTTCCATGCCTACCATGCCCATTGTTATCTCTAATATAGACGGTATAGCCTGTTTTTTTATGGGATCATCAGGATCGTTAGGATCAATGAGAGACAAATAGTGAGGTGTTACTGAAAAAGGATATTTCTTTATTACCAGCTTAATCTGGTCTTGTTCGATGGGAGAAAGCGGAATAAATTTTATTAGATCATTTACTGAGGTGATTCTATTTCTGAACTGCCATTTCCAGTCATTCCAAATACTATCGGGTATATGACTGAAATATTTACGTACTTTTGAGTTACTACTTGGAGGTTCTTCGTCTATACTGCAAGCAGCAACACCACCGGGAGGCTCTTCTTCTTCGTTCTCAGAGCCATTGTCAATATAACCATGGTTTGACATCGGTTTAGATTGACTTTTATTGGGTTTTAAAGATACACTCATTTACTTTATTTCTCCTTGTATCGTATATTCGTTATACGATTACTTTTTTCATTACGTATAGGAATCCTAATATCTAATGTCTTTTAACAGACATGTCGCCGGCCTTCTATCAGCGAAATAGAGCTTGCCGCTTCTATCGATATGTCCTTCAAAAGCCAGTACTCCTTTATGTTGATCCAAATCCAGGTTGGTCTTTATATCAATCCCGTGTTTTTTTGCTAGAAGTGAATCGAATATTAAAATTTTTTTCACCGGTTGTCCGTCAAATAAGCCGTCAAATTGAAAGGATCTTAAGTTATTTAAATATTGATTGGAGAGAGCATAACGATGTTGTAGATACTGGCAAACAGATCTTGACAATTTTTTAGCCTGAATATGTCTGCAAATATGAATATTCATATCTTGTAATTTCATTTATATCTTTATTATTTTTCGTATTTAATAAAAATACATAACATAATACTTGCAATTTCATTGCATACATGTTAAAGTATTCATGTAAATTTATTCATGATTAATGTTTTATTATAACCATTTATTTATATTTGTCAACAGTGGCGCGAATACAAAATATACTTTAAGCGTAATTTTTGAGTATTTAATAAGTAGGAGGTATATCCGTGCCGGGATGGAAATTCCTTACCAATCATGCCCTCGTACTATTTCTAGTCTCCAGACAAAAAACGATCACTGCTCGCGATATGGCTAAATCGGTCGGAGTCACTGAAAAGGCAGTTCGAAACATCATCACGGATCTGGAATCCGCGGGCTACATTATGAGGAAAAAAGAGGGAAGATGCAGCAGGTATAAGGTCAATACGGATTTACCGCTTCCTCACGAGATATATCAGGATAAAGCTGTCGGAGAGATATTAAAAGCCATTGATCCCAAGAGTAAGCGGAAACAAAAAAATGAAGAATCTGTTTATTAATAGATTCAAAATACAAATAAAAACAAATTTCCTCAATCGAGCTTGACCTGAGTCTCTTCATTTGATGGTGATATAAAGTACGTAACAAACCTCAAGTGCTTTTTATGACTATTCTAATAGCCGAAGAACCTTTGGAGGGAGGACTTTGAATTCACCATTTAAATTATCGACTTCCACATGAATGATTCCGACCACATTGGCATTAACCGTAAAAGCCATTTTGATTGCTGTCTCAGGTGGAAGCGATACACTATTAGACTGCTTTATTTTTCCGTCTATTCTGACATTAGGTTTATACGTCACAGTCTCCTTTGAATAATTAACAACTTTAAATGTGATTTGGACATTATCACCTTTATTAATGCAATCCGGTTCAATCAGAAGATCGGTAACATTGGGACTTGATGGGATACTTGATTCCGCCACGGCCTTTTGATCCATCGTTTCCTTATCCGGAGCAGCAGTTGTATCTTCGACAATATTATCGTTTGACTGCATCATCTTTGAAGCAACCGGTACTATACGGTCTTTCAATAGGAAAAATATGGATAGCGCCAGCGCAGCAATAAATAAGATCGCTGCTACTGCCACTATTGCCCATTTGGCTTCATTAACGGCAGGGACAGATGACTGAAGGTAAGCGATGCCAAAATCGATATTGGAATTGACAATATTCATACTTGAATATAGAATAGCGCCAACGAAGATTTTAATCAATAGCTAAAAGAAAATGATATCGGCCGTCAATACCGGAACAATATCAATATTAGCCGTCCCGAGTTTTGTGAACAGCATGTGTATAATAGCCACTGTATTCCTCATCGGATTTCTCACTCTAAAAGAGTTACTGAAGTCGAACGCAGAAAGAAAGTGGAAACTA
>CAZEAR010000112.1:0-8035 GCA_964510365.1 uncultured Dehalococcoidales bacterium
CCCTGCGGCCAGATTGGTGCTGCCGCCGGGCCTGATCTCGTAGATGCTGTCCTCGAACTCATCCGGATCGGCGCGCCTCAAAGAGGTCATCGGCTCCAGCAAATGCGCTCTGCTGTTGAATAGAACGATGCCCAGCCGGTCGGCATTATCTAGCTGGTCCATGATAGCCAGCACGGCATCCTTGGCAACCTCGATCTTAGCTGTATTCCGCTCTCTGATATCGAGTCTTACCTGTCTCCCCCCGCGGTCGTAATAATACTCGTTAAATGGGGAAGACATGGACCCGGAGATATCCAGGACGATAACCAGGTTCAGGTTCTTCCTTTCGAAATCGCGCTCCTCCATCCCCGAGTTCAGCCCCACCGAGAGATAATAATCCGTTTTATTGGAGAATGGATCTCTGGTAGCGGCGAAACTGTATGAGGGACAGAACAGTTTGTTGCACGGCCTCGCCTGTCCGGTATCGAAATAATAATCGTAAAAAAGCCCTTCATAGGTCAGGTCGGTCGGCAGGGGCAGGTAGCCGTTGGCTATGTTCTCTCTGAAATTATTGATGTCTTTGGCGCCCCCGGCCGCCAGGCCGATGCTGTCAGAGCCCCGCCGGGACTGTTCCGCCTTGGTGCTGGGTGATGTGGAAAATGTCTTGCCCGGCGCTGTAGCCGGAGGCATCTCGGGCGCCGGTGATGGTGCGGGTGCCGGTGAAGGTTCCATTGGTGCCGGAGCAGGCGCAGCACATGCTGCCAGAATTGCCAGCGCTATCAGCACCGGTATAAAGATAGCCGGGAATTTCCATTTTATAAAAGCTTGTTTTCTCTTCATTACAAAATCTCCTTTCATCCCCTTTCTATAGAAATATACGGATGAAAGAAAAAGGTATTACAGAAATTGTGAATAATATAATTATAGATACCGTAAAGCTGTTAAACACCATAATAGCATATTATCTTGTTCAACGGGCAAAACTATTATGAATTAAAATTGTGGACTTTTGTTGTTGGTGATTTGCGAGGGATTTAGGATTTCCACTGTAAGGCTTATTATCATATGGGTGTAAATAGATTGTAACATTACTTTGTCTATGACCGTTATAATAATACTATATTGAAGTATTTTATTACTATAATTTATATTATTTTATTGTTTCTTGACATTTAATGATTTATATAATATAGTCGCTGAAAAGCGTCTTATGCTATATAGAGCATAGCGGACGTTTACGTAATGGTTTCAATCTATATAATGGTGCAGCTAAGACTACAAAGTATTATTGACTGGATCTTGCTTTATTATATAATCAATTATTCCCCGGAAAAGATATAGAATCTATAGGACACTTTATAGTATTGCTAAACCTTATCCTCAAGATCCAAAAGCACCATTTAGACAAAATATATGTTTGCGGAAAGCTGCCGGGATACGATTAAATGAGGCAAAAACATATAACTACTTCTATTATCTCTCTGAAACGAATAACTGGAGGATCGTTGTGGCTTTTGCTGGGTGCGGTTTGTACTCTTATTTTAGCTTTTGTAGTTAGAATAATTTTAGCTAGAACGTTAGAACCTACTGAATTTGGCGTTTTTTACCTTTGCATGAACATATTAGGCATTCTAACTATGGCAACTAGCTTGGGTATAGAGCCAACACTTACCAGGCAAGTGGCTTATAATTTGGGTATTGGTTCTAAAAAAGGCGTAATTGAGACAATAATAAATTACACTATTCTAGTTTTGCCGTTAACCATTTTAGTAGTTTTAATACTTGTAGGATTTAGTGATTTAATAGCTATTAAAATATATCAAAATTTAAGCGTTGGACCTGCTCTTAAAACTATAATAATTGCTTTGCCTCTTATTGCGCTTAATCAAATTATAGCTCTAGCATATTTGGGCGACCAGAATCCTAAACCGAGTGTTATTTTCCAATCTTTTATTCCATCAATATTATTTTTATTAATAGTTATAATCCTTACTTTTTTTAGTATAGATGCAACTAAAACTGCTATTGCTTATATGGTAGCACAATCAGCAGCTGCTATAGGGGCTATATGCTTTGTAAGAAAATATTTAAGAAAAGATAATTTCTCAAAGCCGACTCGTTATGGACTAGTAAATTCCCTTAAATATACTTTACCGATTTACATTGTCGTAATGGTGGAGCAATCAATTAATTGGTTGGATACTATTCTTTTAGGGGCATTATCTAATCCTTATTACGTAGGTTGGTATCAAACAGCTTTGCCATTAGCCAGGTTAATACCATTAATAGTGATGGTTATTTATTTGATGTATATCCCGGGAATGACTAGCCTGTATGCAAGCAATAATAGAGAAGCATTTAAAACTAATTTTATATTCTTAACTAAATGGATAACTTTTATTATAACGCCATTTTTCCTGTTCTTGATTCTGTTCCCTGCTCCCATAATTCAAGTGATATTTGGCGAGCAATATATAGGTGCGAGTCCAACGCTTCAGGTGTTAGCTTTTGGACTTTATATATATACGGTTTTAGGATTAAGTGGCTATACGTTAATTTCTTTGGGGTATACTAAAGTATTACTCTTAGCCAGTATACCATCGTTGATCATTGATTTAGCAGCACTCTATTTCTTAATACCTGTATTTCATTCTGTCGGTGCTGCTATTGCAACCTCATTAAGCAAAATAATATTAGTGATGGGTTGGTCACTTATCCTTTACTATAAAGAGCATTTAAATCCTATAACTTTAAATCTTGTCAAGACGACTAGTTTAATGCTGATAATGCCTTTAATCATATATTTATTGCGGAAATTACTGGGTATTCAAATATATGGTTTTGAGATACCGACATATATAGGGATGGTATTGTTATATATTTTAATAATTATATTGACCAAAAGCATAACAATAGAAGATAAATTATTTTTAATTGATTTGAAAAATAAATTACTGTCTAGAGTCAAATGAATAAATTTAAAAATATATTAGAGGGCTGTTTCTGGTTATTCTATTTATCTTCAATTATTGTATTAATTTATAGACCTGAGCATTATATACGGCCATTATCATTTTTAGTTCTTTTAGCATTTGCTGTAGCTATAGTAGGTGTTCAAGTTAGTTTATATAGAAGCAAAATCGGTAAAGTCGCATATTTGCATCTCGCCAAGATATGTTTAGTTGTGTTGACTTTACAATGGAGCATACTTTGCCTGTATTCAAGTAGTTATATTGGCTTTGATCCTTATTATCATGATGTGGTCATCAATAAGATTCAAATGGGCGAGGTAACAAAATTTGATTATTACGGGACTCAGATATTTCATTATTTAGTAGCCGGTAGTGCTTTGCTATTTGGAATCAGTAACAAAGTAGCAATGATGATATTTGTAGGTTTGCCTTATTCTGTAGGCATTTTGACAATTTGTTATAAGTTAGGTCAATTATTGTTTAATGATAAAGTTGGTCTATATGGTACTGTAGTATTAAGCACAGCATCGCTCTTTATATTTTTTGGAGTAGAGATAATACCAAGTTCATTAGCAATACTATTTCTTATGATATCAATTTATTTAATATTACGTTATCAGGGTGTGTGGTACATATATTTGATAATTGGAATTTTGCTTTTAGTTATTATAAAGACTAATTCTATAGTTGCTTTATTTACTGTTGCAGTATTAGGACTCATTTGGTTGGGGAGTTTAATATATAAGCGTGATAATCAGAAGCATTATTTAGCTATAGCTGCTTCTTTTTCTATAGTTTTAATTGTTTTGTGGATATATACAAAGCAGATAGATACATTATGGAGAGTTTTGGGCAATATACTGATATCCAGTCAAACGGTAAACGGTACTGTTGCAATGGACGGTGGTACATCAGTTTTAGACATGAGTAAACAAGCGTTAGGCGATGGCTCTACAACGGCAAGTAGCTCCGCAGCATTAACAGCAAATGTTTTACCTGAAATGTCTGAAGCAATTAGCAATTATTATTCGAATATACCTTTGATTGAGATATTAATAAAGAAAGCTAACGTATTTATATATGGTGGTTTAGGGGGATTGGGGGCTTTAGTCTATTTATATAGAAGAAAATTACAACCAAGAACCTTTTATTATATTTTGATGGCATTGGCTATATTAATTCTAAGTGTGGTAAATGGGGTGCTATCGGAGTTTTATTTTCTAAGTAGGCATATACAGATAACTCAGATATTGATTGCCCCTGTTATTGGATATCTATTATACAACTTGTTAGAAAATTTAAAAATATGGCGTTATTTGATCGTAGGGATTGTTGTACTGGGCCTTGGGTTAGTATCATTTATAAGCCCGTTAACGAGCGTAGATAGCGCAAAGTTGACACCCGATCTTACATACAGGCAAGCAATGACAGAGGGTGAGATAGAAGGAATCGATTATATATGCACAAATCACAGTGGTGACATAATGTCTGATTGGATATGCAGTAATTATATTTACTATAAAAAGCAAGTAAAAGATGATTGGAAGATAAATGAAGTTAAAGACCTGAGCAGGGAATTATATTCTAGAGATTTCAGCGATATTAAAAACAATACTATTATAATAGTCAGGAAAGAAATACTGAATAATCCGGTATTGATGCTTGATAGTGTTTATAAATTTGGATATGATCCGGAGGATATATTAATGAAACAAGGCTATCATAAATATTATGATAATGAATATCTAAACGCCTACATACATGACTAACTATGTCAAGTATCTAATTGCTACCGCTTCCGCGCCAAGGACTGCCGCAATAGTCTGCAAATATCCGTTATTATTGGTGCCATGAATGGACCATATTCGATTTATCTTATCTCACCGCCTCTACCCGGTAGCGGCAGGTCTTGCCCAGGCTGCAGCGGGCGCATGCCTCGGCCTTGCTGTATCTCTTCATCTCCGGCCCGATGCCGATTACCATCGAGAGGGATTTACGCGGGACCATTTCATTGACCGAAGTAAGGCTGACTCCGATTTCATCCGCCGGCGTCATCGATACCAGGTTTATCTGCTCCGAGATGGGGAAGCCGCGCATTCCGGGGCTGATGGGACTGCTGGATTGGAGTCCGCTTCCCGATGACTGCTCACCCACGATGCGACAGGCTTCTTCGGCCAGAAGGTCCACCGCCGCATTACCCGTCCCGTCCATTAGCAGGCCTCTAAGAGGTTTACCATTGCGGAATAGCTGTGAGGCCTTTTCTTCCAGCCCCGGCCCGATAGTGCAAATGATAACGGCCGTCTCTTTGATTTTTGATATTTTAAAAGATATCAGTTTGCTGTGAATCGATTTGCCGTTCGATAGACTTATCCTGGTATTATCGATGCCGGTTACCTGGTATATTTCATAGGCTATGGCCGGCTTCAGCAGCCCGGTTATGTTTATTTCCTCCACGACGGACTGCAGTACTTCCAGGATATGCGGATTGGCCTTCCGGTTGTCGGTGATGCCCTGGTGGCGCAGCACCTGGTCTATATTCAGGTTTATGACTATATCGCGGACTACTGGCATCAGTTATCCCCATCGCGGTTTAGACTGCAATCAATATGTTCCATATTCCCTGGTGAACTCTATCATGGTGCGCACGTTTTCCGGCTTTGCTGTATCTATTGCCGAGCCGCTGCTTAATATAAATCCTCCGCCTTCGCCGGCCGTATCGATCAGCTTGCTGCAGTAAGCCTTCACGTCCTCGCGGGAGCCTGTAACCAGCAGGGATATGGGGACGTTTCCTTCGATGCAGGCTATGTCTCCCAGTACTCTCTTGGCTTCGGCCATATCGGTGCCGTCAAACTTCCAGATTGTTTTCCCTCGCGGTATATCCTTGATTATATCCAGCCGGCTGTTATACGAGCCTTCGGCAAATATATAGGGCACCAGCCCTTCGTTTATCAAGCCCATGATGACCTCTTTGAAGCTTGGCCAGTAGAATGTTTTATATTGCTCATCGGACATGAACCCGTCGGCGCCCTTATGCAGCGGTATGAATACCAGCGGATAGCCCGATTTAATGGCTGACGAGACTCCCTGCTCGATCATTATCGGCGTCAATACCTCCAGGGCCCGGATAAGCTTGTCCGGCTTGCGGTACATATCCAGCATTACCCTCTGCGTCCCTCTCAGCGTATCTCCGATGGTATCGAACGGCGCTTTAGTGCTGCCGCTGGTTAGCATGGGAATCCCGGACTCTATGATTTCCCTGTTGATATTGCGGACGGCGTCTTCCCACAGGTTAGCTTCCCGGCCGGCCGCCAGAAGCGTTTGCAGTGCCTTCCTGACATCGGCATTGCCGTAGAGGGACAGGTATCCTCCCAGGTTGGGCAGCTCGATGATGCTGGTGAAAGGCAGCAGCCTGGAAAACGGCTCCAGCGCTCCGCATATTCGCGGCAGGTATATTCGATGCCAGAAGTCCGACGGGTCCCTGATCAGGATGTCGTATTCATCGGCTTTCATATACTCCGCTTCGACGCACTGAAAAGGCGTATTCGGCTCCGTGCCGTGCCCCGGCCATTTATACAGCTTATAGTCCAGTATTTCGTAAGACGGTCCCGTTCCCGGAGTGCTGGCGCTGCGGAATGCGTCCGGCTGAAAATCACGGGCATACTTTTTCCAGGCATGGCCCAGCTTCTCATAATCATACATCGCTTCCTGAGTGGTTATGCCTGAATAGTAGGCCGGGAAAAAACCCACCGAAGGATATACCGGCACTTGGTCCGGCTTCTCCAGGCAGATAACTTTGATCAGACGGCCGACCTTTTCTCGGTACGATTTCTCGGCATCCGGACTGGCGAACCTGATTCCGTACGGCGACAGCCAGGATTGGAACATATCCTCCAGTTTTTCCTCCGATGAAAAATCTGCCGGGTTCTTTGCCATGCTGTACTCCGCCTGTTTATTCTGCTGCCTCAGCTTCTCAGCCACTCCTTGGCCAGCTCGACCGCAGCCACTGCATCGGGGCGGAAGGCGTCCGCTCCGGTATATTTCCTCACCTCCTCGTCTATCTGCCCGCCGCCGATCATAATCCTGGCTTTATCGCGCAGGCCGGCAGTTTCTATAGCCTCTATGGTCTCTTTCATAGCATCGAAGGCCAGGGTCAGGAATCCACTCAGTCCTACGATCGGCGCTCCCGTCTCCTTCAACTTGTCCACGAACGTCTGCACCGGCACGTCTACTCCCAGGTCGATAACTTCGAAGCCGTTGATATCCAGCATGAAGGCCACGATATCCTTGCCTATGTCGTGTATATCGCCGGCCACGGTGCCCAACAGGAATTTGCCGATGCGTTTCTGCTGAGACTCACCGGTCAGCATGGGCTTGACTATATCGGATATCTCCCTCAGTATCTCACCGGAATATATCAGGTCGGGGATAAAATAATCACCTTCGGCAAAACGCTTGCCCACTATCTCCATGGCGCTGCGGCTGTCATCCAGTATCTTCATGGGGTCGTCACCCTTTTCCAGCCTGTCCCTTACTATCTGCAGCGCCTCTTCCTCCTTAAGGTCTGCCATAGTTGTAACCAGGTCGGTAGCCATAAATCCTCCTTGGTGCCGTATCGGTTCAATACGCTTACCGGGCGTTTGTAATGCTTGTTTTTACCACAAAAATATAAATAAGTCCATACTTTGCCGGATGACTGAAAGCAAAATGTAGGGGCGTTTCTTCAGGTGCGCCCGATAAATATATGGCGACGGTAGTGGTATCTATAGCTGAGGCCATAAGCATACTTGAAGGTATCCCCCTGCTCGTAACCGGATGAATATTTGCAACTTTAGGCCGCTGCTATTAAAATTGTACGGACACCCTGTAAATATTAGCAGCGGTGCTTTTATTTATCTTATTCTTTTGGAGAGGTGCAAATGAACTGGGACCTTAAGAAATATCCAATAGATATAGACATGATTGAAAAAACTTATCCCGGTATCCGGCCGGGAGCGCCGTGCTTGTCCGAATCGGTTGTTGTCGGCAACCTTGTATTTCTGTCCGGCATCAGCGATGCGCCCGGTTCCGGCGGTTTTGAAGCCCGG
>CAZEAR010000113.1:0-7974 GCA_964510365.1 uncultured Dehalococcoidales bacterium
GATAAACACCGTTTATACTTCTTTTTAACTGACTCCAGAAGCCCTCTATCGTGTTTGTGTGGATATCACCTCTAACATAGACATTATTCGAGTGTGTAATGTATCTGTGTATATAACCCTCTGACCATAGTTTATTATGACCTGAAAACTCGTCTGTATATACAACAGTTTTTATAGCAACGTTATCTTTAACTAAAGGTATTATTGTTGACTTCTTTAAGTCTGATACTTTGAATGCTTTTACATTGCCCTGACGCTGAACCATACCGAATAATGTAGTTTTGTTGGTTCGATATCTTCCCTTGCCACTACCTTTAAGTGTACTGCCGATATAGGTTTCATCGATCTCTACTTTATCTGTTAATTTGCCAGGTTGAGATTGTAGCAACTCTCGTATTTTATGGAACATACGAAATGCAGTTTTGTAGGTAACTCCTAATTCACGCTGCAATTGTTTAGCAGAGATACCGCAACGGGTATGACTGATAAGGAATATAGCATAGAACCAGTCTTTTAATGGTGTACGAGATCGCTCAAATATAGTTCCGGCCATAGGGTGAGTATGGCAACCACAGAGATTACAGGAATAGACTGGAATATGTTTTATCTTAGAATGACTTGTTACCTTGCCACATACTTTACAGGTTATGCCATCAGGATATAAAAAATTTTTTAACCATTTCAGGCAGGCATCATCATTAGGAAATTGCTTGTTAAAGTCCTTTATGCTATATGCTTTCATCGTACTATCTCCCTTCACTGAATATAGTCTAGCACATTTGTCTACGTTTGTCAAGGGGATAGTTACCAAAACCGGGACGTCTAAAAAGCAGATTTTATATTAATGCATATTGACAACCAATAATTATAAACGCATACTAATACAACAATATCTCCATTTAATACAGCTTCTAATCAGATATTTTCATACCAATTATGTTGCGGTGCTAATGAGTTTAGTCAGGAGTGAGCTAGTCGATGAGTTATGTATTTATGAAAGTCCTTGAATCAGCTCCTTCACGATACGACCGGGGCATCAATTTCATTACCCTGGGTAAAATAAGTAAAGCACATGACCGGATGGCGGCTCTGATTAAAGATGGCTGGAAAATAATCGATATCGGATGTGGTACCGGAGCCATGGCGATTAAAGCAGCGCGACGGGGTGCTCATGTTACCGGCATCGATATTAATCCCCAGATGCTGGAAACAGCCGGTAATAATCTGCAAAGTGCAGGACTTTCAGGTAATGTAGTATTACGTGAGCAAGGAGTTGCCGAACTTTCAAGCGAATCTGCGGAACAGTTTGATGCCGCAATATGCAGCCTCGTTTTCTCGGAATTGAGCGATGATGAGAGAGTATATGCATTGAAACAAATACACCGCCTTCTCAAACCCGGAGGTATGCTGATGATAATTGATGAAACCAGGCCACCGGGATTAAAAGCCGTGCTTTACTGGCTGATACGTATTCCACTGGAAGTAATTACTTATATTTTGACCCAGACCGTCACCAGAGCAGTTACCTGCATGCCGAAAATGGTTGTCGATGCGGGATTTAGCATAAAGGAAATTCACAGCACCTGGCTGGGTGACCTTACAGAACTTGTTTGCATTAATTCAGCAGATAAGGAGAGCCATAAATGAGCTATATCATATATGTTTTAGCCACAATAATTGAAACATTTTTTCGGCTTTTTCCTTTTCCGGCCAAAACCGGCCTTGTCCGAATTGGAAATCCCGACCGAAACTCACCGGTACTGCTTACCTGTAATTACCACCTAACGGTACTGAGAGTTAAGAAACAACTTAAAGGCATCAACGCTTTCCTGCTAATAGCGAATAGCCGGGGTGTCAATGTCTGGTGCGCATCAACCGGCGGCCTGTTGACAAATCACGATGTTATTTCGGTACTGAAGACCAGCGGCATAGAACAGCTTGTTGAACACAGAAATGTTATCCTGCCGCAACTTTCGGCAACCGGTATCGAACCCATAACTATCCGGAAACAGACAGGTTGGAAAGCAATCTTCGGCCCTGTATATATCAAAGACATTAAAGATTTCTTAACGACAGGTGAGAAGACCGAATCCATGAGGAAAGTCCGTTTCGGCATTATACAACGACTCGAGATGGCTGTTGCCTGGGCCTTTCCACTTTCCGTTATTCCCGCTATAATTATGCTTCCATTTTGGCCTAATATGGTCCCGCGGTTAATAACCATTATCTGGGCACTTTCACTGCTTATTTTTCTACTTTTTCCTCTATATTCCCGCCGGCTTAATCCGTCTAGTCAACGGATTGGACTGATTTTATTTGATTTCCGGCAAGGTGGTTTTTTATTAATTCTATGGGGTCTCTTCATGGTCGGCCTGGTTCTGTACAGTGTAATAATCGACGGAGGTAACTGGGGACTCGTTATTGGTTGGGGTATAGGGTCCTTTGCCATTACATTGCTCCTCTCCATGGATTTAACGGGAAGCACTCCATTATATAAAAGCAGTCTGCATGAAGACAGGCTCTTGAGTATAGACCTGGACCTAAGCAAATGTCGCGGCGCCGGTTTTTGCCAGGATGTATGCCCCCGCGGCTGCTTTCAGGTAGATAAAAAACAACATACAGCGACAATACATTTACATCAATTCTGTGTGCAGTGCGGCGCCTGTATAGTCCAGTGCCCTTTCGATGCCCTTAGTTTTCGTTCACCTGATGACAAGGTTATATTACCGCAGACCGTCAGGAAATATAAACTTAATTTAATGGGCAAACGTGCATCCGATTCAATATGACGGAATAACGATTATCGAACTAAAGTTCAAGTGCCGGAATAGAGTTAGATAAAGGCCGGTAATAAGTTACCTGATATGAGTTACCGGATATAAAAAGGAAGCCGGTTTTTCCAACCAGCTTCCTAAATAATTCAAAGTAATACATCTATTAAATCCAGCTAGGACAGGTCTTGCAATACTAACCGGATATAATATCCCATTTGTATTCGGAACTAAAGAATTGAAGGCCTATGCTTTGAACGGTTTAATTATTTGCATACCCCGTCATACCAAGGGATACCTTCATACTTTCCAACCCCATTGTACCAGGGGTCACCCGCATACTTTCCAACTCCGTTGTACCAGGGGGCACCTTCATATTTCCCAACCCCGTTATACCAGGGAGCACCTTCATATTTCCCAACCCCATTGTACCAGGGAGCACCTTCATATTTCCCAACCCCGTTATACCAGGGAGCACCTTCACAGGACCCTTCGGCGTTTGCTATAGCCGGAAATACTAAAAGAGCAAGTACAACTACAAAAACAATTAAAATAGCTAATTTCTTCATTTTCTCCTCCTTTTTTTAGCTAATAAAAGTAACAACAAACTTAAATCAATACTGAATTTATCACCTCCTTTATATTTGCGTTATATTATTATTTTTATTTATCAGATTGCTGAACAGGTTTTCATATAAAAATAATATTTTTCAGAATTGATAAAAGTATAGTAACGCATGAGGTTAATGTCAATAGCTATCATCAATAAACAAAGCGGTTACTGCTAAAACTACTCTCCCTATTTCTACGTATTATATAAAATGAATTCATATCTGCAAAAAAAATTTCATGTGTTATAATATCCCACGACGATTATTGAAACGTGTAGCTCTGTTTATGACAAAATATAAGTTACTTATAATGATCTCGATTATTTTATGCCTCATCATGGCGGGATCGATATATTGTGGAAATCCGGTTACAAGTGAACCGTCTTCACCTGATAAATCGCCACCCTCTGCTACAACAACACCACCTGCGCCGGCACAACCTGCAGAAGAAACAGCTCAACCCCCGGCACCACCGCCTGCTACATCATCGGGCGAACTTACTGTAATATCAAAAATAATCGGAGATGTTCGTATAATGAAAGCAGGTGAGAGCGAATGGATTCCTACATTCGTAGGGACAATGCTCAAACCGGGAGACAGTGTAAAGACTTTGATAGGCTCCAATGCTTTAATCACTTTTTTTGATGGCAGTACCATATATCTGAATGAATTAACTGAGATAAAGATAAATGAAGTAAGCGTAACCAAGGATACAGGAGCAATAAATATCAATATCTGGCAGGAGATAGGTAAGACCAGAAGCCGTGTGAATAAACTGGTCGATCCTGCATCGCGCTATGAAGTTCAGACTTCTTCAGGCTCAGCCGTGGCCAGGGGCAGTGTGGCGGATATTACCGTATTCTGGGATGGTACTACATATATCCTTAATGTAGAAGGTAACTGGTACGCATATGTTGACGGCCAGTGGATACCCATACCGCCGGGTACTCAATTGAACCTATCTCCGAATGTACCGCCCGGCGTGCCGTTTATACCACCGAACCTGCTGGAACAGGGTAGCGGAGGTGGCAGTGGTGGCTATAACAGCGGAAGTGGCCAGGGTGGAAAATTAACTGGCGGATCAACGGATTGAACAATAAAACATTGTTAATTCTGAATAATAAATATTAAATAGTAAGCGAAATGAAGGACAGAGAGAAAACAAAAGATCAGCTTATTAGGGAACTGAAAGAGCTGCGAAATCGTCTCGTTCAGCCCGAGGTACCGGAAAACAGACCACGTCGGAATATTAATGACATTGATGAAAACCGGTGTCGCCAGATCACCGATAATGCACCCGATGTTATCTGGACAGTAGACATGGAAATGCACCTTACCTATATCAGTCCTTCGGTAAAAAAGCTTCTGGGCTATAACGTTAACGAAGCCATGTCAACGACTATGGCAGAGGTTTTTACCGAAGATTCTTACGCTCTCGCCATGCAAGCGCTCAAGGAGGAAATTGCTATAGAAGGCACGAGACAGAGCGATCCCCATAAAACCTTACTGCTGGGACTGGAATTAAAGCGTAAGGACGGGTCAATTGTACCCGTAGAGGTAAACTACAAATTTATACGTAGTGCCAATGGGCAACCTGCAGAAATTGTGGCCGTGGCCAGAGATATTACCAAGCGTAAGGAAGCAGAGGAGAATATTAAACGCTTAGCTTACTACGATTCCATAACCGGTCTGCCCAATAGAGAACTGTTCAACGACCGCATCACTATGGCTCTGTTCAACGCACGCCGCAATCAGCATATGCTCGGAGTAATGATGCTCGATCTCGATAAATTTAAAGATGTTAATGATACTCTGGGCCATCATGTCGGAGATCTGCTGTTAAAAAGCGTCGGTGAACGCTTACATGGCATGATACGAAAAAGCGACACGATCGCCAGAATGGGCGGTGACGAATTTTTAATCTTGCTACTCGGTTTGTTTAAAGAAAAAGACGTAGGCCGGATAGCCGAGAAAATTATAAATTCTTTTCAAAGGCCATTTCAATTCAACGGTCATGCAATCAATATCACTACCAGTATCGGTGTTGCTATATTTCCGGTTGATGGTGAGGACGTCGATACCATACTGAAAAAAGCCGATATAGCCATGTATTGTGCCAAGGACAAAGGTAGAAATAATTACCAGCTTTGCGACATCGAATAAACTACAGCAGGTTAAAATAACAGGCTGTGAGCTTAAGATAAGGTTCAATGCAACACTTGACAAGCATTTATTGAAAAGTTATACTCGAAACATATTACAATTTAATAATTTAAAAAGCTTGGAATGAGAGTAGTAGATCTCAAGCGAGGTCCAGAGAGCCGGGTTAGGTGTGAGCCGGCACCTGCGCAGAGGTTGAATGGACTCGGGAGCTGCAAACCGAAAGGAATTGATCCAAGTAGGATTTGACGGAGCGGGCACCGTTATCAGAGCCCAGGGTATCGCATCTTTAAAATATTTAGACGCCGTACCTGATTGAGATGACTTATGAATAATTCATAAATCAACTAGGGTGGCACCGCGAAGGATAACCTCTCGCCCCTACGGGCGAGAGGTTTTTTTATTATATAAATGCCAGGAGATATTTATGTATTATCCGACATTGGAAGAAATAAAAGAATATAAAAAAGATAACAAAACAGACGGCAATTTAATACCGATATACCGTGAAATAATTGCCGACCTTGAGACGCCAGTATCAGCTTTTTTGAAAGTAAATCGCAGTGGAAATTCTTTCCTGCTGGAAAGCGTGGAGGGCGGCCAAAGGATAGCTCGATATAGCTTTATCGGCACCGAGCCATATAAAGTACTAACCACTAAGTATGAGGATAAAACGAATACCCTCTTACCTATCCGCGAAGAACTGAATAAGTATAAGATAGTGCCTGTTACTGACCTGCCCAGGTTCTGCGGCGGGGCTGTCGGTTATCTGGGATATGAGACAGTAAATCGCTTCGAAAAGCTGCCTTCTCCCGTTCAAGACTCCCTGGGATTGCCGGAATCTATTTTTATGTTTGTCGACACTATGCTGGTATTCGACCATGTCACTCATAAAATTAAAGTTTTAAGTTATATTAATCTCAACGAAGACATAGATATTGGCTATCAAGCGGCCGTATCCAAGATAGATAAATTAGTAGATAGATTAAACTCTCCACTGGAGCCGGTCAAACAGGCAACAACCAACACTACATTCAGTAGTAATCACGTTCCCTACTCCAACTTTTCCAGACAGGATTTCGAAGCCGGCGTTAATAAGATAAAGGAATATATTACTTCAGGTGAAGCGATACAAGTAGTGCTATCCCAGCGGCTGGCCAAACCTACCAATGCCGCACCATTTGACATTTATCGGGCACTGCGCACCGTGAATCCCTCGCCATATATGTTCTTTTTCGATTTTTCCGACTTTCACATTATCGGTTCCTCCCCCGAGATTCTGGTGCGGGTGGAAAATGAAATCGTTATGACACGCCCATTAGCAGGTACACGACCAAGAGGGAAAAGCATGGAAGAAGACATGATGCTTGAGCAAGAGCTCCGAAATGATGAAAAGGAGTGTGCAGAACATATTATGCTGGTTGATCTGGGACGCAACGATATCGGCTGCGTCTGCGAACCTGGCACCGTTGAGGTGAGTGACCTGATGGATGTGGAACGATACTCACACGTTATGCATCTGGTTACTCATGTACAGGGGAAGATGCGTAAGGACTTAAACGCACTCGATGCTCTCCAGGCATGCTTCCCGGCAGGTACTGTTTCCGGTGCTCCCAAAATAAGAGCGATGGAAATTATTGCAGAACTGGAACCGGATAAAAGGGGGGCATACGCTGGAGCCGCCGGTTATTTCTCCTTTTCAGGCAATATGGATATGGCCATAGCTATAAGAACTATGATCGTAAAACAAGGTATCGCTTATGTTCAGACAGGATGCGGCGTTGTCTACGACAGTACACCCGAAAACGAGTATCAGGAAACTTATAACAAAGCCTTAGCATTATTGAAGGCAATCGACCTGGCTGAAAGTTCCAGTGGAATAAACGGGAGGAGTCATGTTACTGCTACTTGATAACTACGACAGCTTTACCTACAACCTGTTTCAATATTTAAGCGAGCTGGGCGAAGAAGTAATCGTAATTCGCAATGACAAGATTACTATCGAAGAAATCGAAAAAATGAAGCCGCAGCGGATCGTTATTTCGCCGGGTCCGTCAACACCGCTAAGAGCCGGAATCTCTAACGACGTTATTAAGTACTTCGGTCCCAGATTGCCCATTTTAGGCGTCTGCCTGGGGCATCAATGTATAGGCTATACATACGGAGGTTCATTCGGACAGGCACCTGCAATTATGCATGGTAAATCATCTCAAATAAATCATAATAGCCAGGGGGTTTTTGCCGGGCTACCCAATCCCTTCTCCGCTATCCGGTACCATTCGCTGATAATACATCGGGATGGCCTTCCGGACTGTCTGGAAATAACCGCCTGGACCAAAGACAATACCATTATGGGACTGCGACATAAACAACATCCTGTTGAAGGGATACAGTTCCATCCCGAATCATTTATGACTGAGGTAGGTAAAGAC
>CAZEAR010000114.1:0-7883 GCA_964510365.1 uncultured Dehalococcoidales bacterium
GAGTTGAGGAGTATGAACATACCTGGGCACGCAATATATATTCACTTAGACGGCGCGTACCGGACCCGCTTGTTGATATTCATCCCGGAGATGCCGAAAAATACAATATTGAAAATGGGGAATGGTGCTATATCGAGTCGCCTAATGGCAGGATCATAATGAAAGCTAATATTACCGATGATATGAAGGAAGGAGTTATTGCAGCTCCTCATGGATGGGGTGGCGAAAGCAACGTAAACCTGTTGACCAGCGATGAGAACCTGGGGCCATATATAGGCGCAGCCCAGATGCGCGGTTTCCCTTGCAGATTAATTAAGAAATAAAATTGGAATTATAAGATAGATTATGCTGGCTTTATAAAAAGTTATTTTTGCATAATGAGCTGCGTATTATTTTCTCTCAGATTTCGCAGTTACAGCGGCCCGGATGGAATTAAAGGATTCTTTACCCCGGCCTGTGCCATATCGATTCACCCACCTTCATAATAGCACCTGCTCAATAAAAGGGAAAAGTGCAGGATTCTAATATTAATTTGACAGCAGATTTTCCTTAATTTTAATTTTGGCTTATCATAATCAAGAGTCATATTTTTAATTTAATACATAATAGTAGAGCTGTTTAAACAGGTTAGTACTTCGATAAAACAGAATATTGAGATTATATGAATTTATAAGTCTGATCATGAGGATCAATAAGTTTATAAACGGAGCATGGAACAATAAATGTATGCTAAAGTTATTAATACTCTATTGTTTTTGGTGCTGATAACGCTCTCATTATCGGTACAAGCTTGTCAAGATTCTGCAAGCAGTTTGCAGGTATTATCCCTACAGGTTATGCCCATAAAAACCCTGGTAGATGAGAAAGTAAGCGTAAAAGCTGAGGTGAAAAATTACGGTAACAAGGCAAAAACTTATGAAATACCGTTGCTGGTCAATGGAGTCGCCGATGATCGAGAGTATGTTACACTTGCTCCGGGAGGCACCGAGACAATCTTGTTTTCACTCCGGAGAAGCAAACCGGGAGTTTATACTATTCGTATAGGCAAACGGGAATCTACTCTGGAGGTTCGAGAACCTGTACCAGCTACATTTAAGCTTTCTAACCTGGAGATAAATCCGGCAGAATGTGGAGTCGACGATAAAGTAATAGTTAAAGCCGATATAAAAAATGTCGGTGAAGTACAGGGAAAATATACCGCCGAATTGAAAGTAGATGGCATTGTTACTAACACGGAAGAAATGATTATGAAGGCCGGCTCCAGTTCTTTTTTCAGTTTTACATTGGTACCGGATTCCCCTGGTATATATACCGTTAACCTTGGCGAGCTTACCGGTCAATTGAATGTTCTTGATTCTTTTATACCTCCTCAGATTGGTCCTTCCTGCCCGCCCGGGAGTGACTGTACTACAGGAACTCCCGGTACTACAGGTAATGCTGGGAATACAGGTACTACAAACCCGGATTGCTGAGGGTAAAACACTGCTCAGTTTGAGCAGAAAAAACTTCAAAAAGATGGTTGCAGATTATTATTAAAAACCTTCCCCTATTCTGAATATTAACATTATCCGCCGGTTATACCACCACCCTATCCTATCATAAACCTTATCAAGCTCCAAAGCCTGTATATATAATTCAGTCATTTCCAGGTTAGGTGAATTATATCTATAACTTCAAGGTGATGGTTATGTAAACTAAACCAAATGGTTTAAGGTAATAGTTAAATCCATGCCGGAATAATGGCTGATAAAAATGTAACTATATAGCAGTTTAGATTTGATGGCGACCCCGATGGGATTCGAACCCACGATCTCCACCGTGACAGGGTGGCATGTTAAACCGCTACACCACGGGGCCGAGACTGAATATCAGTTATTTTTTAAGCTGATTTAAAAGTCTAGCAACACTTCCCTACTGTGTCAAATAAAGAAATTTATATAATAAAAAAATGCTGTCCATTTTATAATTATCGTCAGTTTAAATAAATTCTTTATATTTTAGTATCCGGATTTGACGGCCAGGATATTTTGATTTTTTAGCTTTAATAATTTAAGCTATATATGTTATATAATAATATAAATTGTAGAAATTATTATTCATATATTCAGTAATAAAGTAATGCTTATTAAAAGGATACTTCACTTAACATCTTCAGTTATTATTCTGGGTATTATTATTTTATCGATTCCCTCACCGGTACGGGCGGCCAGCATTACAGTAAATCCGCCGTCCGGTAAAGTCGGAGCTACGGTTACCATAACCGGAGAAGGTTTTACCGGCCATTTTGCGACGATACACTGGGACGATAGCATCATTGTCAGAGATGTCCAGATTGCCGATGGTGGCAGCTTTAGCTACGATCTAACAGTTCCTTCCTCTGCCAGAGGTGAACATGCTATCTTCATCGATGATGACAGCAATTGGGCTCCAAGCAGTGCTACCACCAATCTTATGGTATTACCGATAATTACCGTATTTCCTGATACTGGAAATGAGTGGAGCATAATTACTATAACCGGTAAAGGTTTTGGAAAATTTGAAAATAATATTCGAATCATATTGGATGGAAACGTCCAACCCGGTATAGATATCACTGCCGACAAGGATGGAATCTGGCATTATCAATATACCATTCCTATAACCAACAAGGGAGAGCACCATATCAGCGCCTCCGGCAGTATTACCAATGAATCGGAACTCGGTGAAAAGCTGTTAATCGTGTCGCCATGGGCAGAAGTCAAGCCTATGTCAGGACCGGTCGGAACACAATTAATTATTAAAGGATGGGGTTTTCGCACCATGGAAGATGGCATTACCATTACATGGGATCATCAAATACTTATGACCAATATACAGTCAGACAATGATGGGACAATATTACTCGACGGCTCTAAACGGGAATATGATATCGGGCATGACAGTTTTTACAGAGAGTCAATATATGTCCCTGAGAGTAGCCAGGGAAAACATATTGTGGGCATATACGGCAGCAGCTTCACTCCCAAAGGGATTTTACCCGATAGTGATTTTTTAGTAACTCCGCAAATTAAAGTGGAACCTCCTTCGGGAAAGAAGGGGGCCGAAATTGTCGTAACAGGTACCGGTTTTGCTGCAAATGAGCAGGTCAAACTAAGTTTTCATAATGCGGTTCTGAATACAGCTGCAAATACCAATTCAGCGGGAAGCTTTAATATCACCGTTACCGTTCCCGATAATGCAGTAAAAGATAATGTAATAACAGCAGTGGATACCAGCGGTAATTCCTCAGAGACAAATTTCACATCGGAAAATATCGAATACATTCAGGCACCGCAATTAGTATCACCCACTAACGGCTCCAATGTAACAATATTTGACTCTGTCATCGATGTATTCGCCGGGACATTTAAATATATTTTTGGCATCTTCGACTACTGGAAAGGGACCAGGGCCGAAGCTTCTCAGCCATATGCGCTTACCTTTAGCTGGAAGGATATAAATCCGAATGTCGGTGCAACATATATTCTTCAGATTTCAAGCGACAAGACCTTTTCATCATATGCTTTAAACAAAGAAATAACAAAGATCTCCCAGTATGTCCTCGACAAAAAGGATACGATTACTAAAGGCAATTATTACTGGAGGGTCAAAGCTCAATATGCTGGAAATAAGGAAAGTGCATGGTCCCCGGTCTCTGAGTTTTCGGTCAATTCGATGTCGGTAACAGTTATGATATTATCATTGGTAATTGCCATATTGTGCCTGGCTGCAATTATATTCGGCATTCTAATGGCATTTGCAAATATTTCCAGATAAATACTATGTAAGCTGTAACTACGTCCATCAATTTACCTTTCTTGCCTGCTATTATTTCTATGAGGTTATTTGCTCTCAACGAGTTCTCCTGCTAGAATAGATAATAATTAACAAATACTTTATCCGGTTCTAGCTTTTCGTACTCAAACTACTCATGATAAGGGAAAAGATTCCATGGCTCGACGCCCTAATCGAGCAATTCCGTAACTCTGAATTTGCCATTGGCACTACTCTATCGATAGTGGTAGGAGTATTTGCCGGTTTAGGTTCGGTACTCTTCAGATGGCTGATCGAGAATATAAACCAGCTTCTCTTTATATCCGGCGGTGAAATATTAAGTTTTTTAGGGCAATACTATGTGATTATTCTACCGGCAATCGGCGGCCTAATTGTAGGGCCCCTAATATACTTCACCGGTGCCAGTGAGGTTAAAGGTCATGGCGTCCCCGAGGTAATGGAGGCGGTGGCCAATGTCGGTGGGCGCATTCGAAGCAGGGTAGCAGCAGTTAAGATACTGGCCTCATCAATAACCATCGGCAGCGGGGGCTCAGTCGGCCGTGAAGGCCCTATAGTACAAATCGGAGCAACGGTCGGTTCAATTCTGGGTCAGCGTTTTCATCTGTCACAGGACTGGCTTAAGAGTCTAGTGGCCTGCGGTGCAGCCGGAGGTATATCGGGTACCTTTAATGCTCCGATTGCAGGAGTATTCTTCGCGCATGAGATAATCCTGGGCAGACTATTCACCAGACATTTCGGCTTTGTAGTCATGAGCTCAGTAATTGCCAGTGTCGTCGCTCATACTTTTCTCGGAGATATGCAAACATTTAGCATTCCCCGATATAACCTGATTAGCCCATATGAACTGGGTCTTTATTTTCTACTGGGTGTAGCCTGTGCTGTAGTCGGTGTTATTTTCATACGCACAATATACAAGACTGAAGATATTCTCGACGCTTTAAAAATACCCGAGTATCTTAAACCGGCCATAGGAGGTATTGCTATAGGTGCAATCGGCCTGTTCAGTCCCTATCTTTTCGGAGTGGGCTACAATGGAGTTGAGCAGGCATTGACCGGGAATATCGGAGTACTTACCTTACTGGCACTACTTATCCTTAAAATACTGGCCACTTCCATTACATTGGGAAGCGGGGGCAGCGGCGGAATATTCGCTCCCAGTTTGTTTCTGGGTGCAATGTTCGGAGGGATTTTCGGTAATGTTGCAAATTACTTTCTACCCGGTATTATTGCTCCAGCCGGAGCCTACTCTTTAGTAGGCATGGCAGCGGTTTTTTCTGCTGCAGCCAGGGCTCCGATCACCGCTATCATTATCCTATTTGAAATGACCAGGGACTATGGCATTATTCTGCCGTTGATGCTGGCAGTAGTTGTAGGTACACTAATCGCTCGCCGTCTTAACCCTGAAAGTATTTACACGGAAAAGCTTAGGCGACGGGGGGTTACGGCCCTGCCAAAAGAAGAGATTGATTTGCTGGAAAAAGTTAACGTCAACGAGGTTATGACCCGTGATTTTCCCACTGTTTCACCGCAGATGACGCTTAACCAGGTAGTAAACAGATTCGTTAAAAGCAAGCATCACGGTTTTCCCGTAGTTGACAAGACAGGGAAACTTACCGGCATGATTACGCTGGCTGATATAGAAGCCAAGATGGGTAACAATGAAAAAACTCTAACCGTGGCCGATATCGCTACTACCAACTTGATTACGGCTTATCCCGACGAAACACTGCATGATGTTGTACACAGGCTGGGAACAAGCGAAGTCGGACGTATACCGGTTGTAGACAGAAACAATCCCAGCAGGCTTATTGGTGTATTACGCCGTTATGACATAGTCAAAGCATATGGAAAAGCAATAGCGAAGATAACCAAATCTTGAGAAATCCGCTAATCAATCACCTTCAGATAATATAACTCCCCTATTTTAGCCCCCGATTAATACTGTGATATAATTTTTTCAAGGATAAACTTATGCTGGACAGATTAGAAGCGATAGAAAAACGTTATATAGAAATTGAGGATCAGCTGGAACAACCTGCAATAAGCACCGATCATGAGAAACTTCAAACCTTAGCACAGGAAAAGGCTGAAATCGAAGAAATCGTGGCCAAATACCGTGAGTATAAAAAAGTCGTTAAGGCAATAGACGAAACACAAGCTATGCTTGATGACAGTCTCGATACCGATATGTCACACCTGGTTAAAGACGAAATTGAAAAGTTAAAGAATAGCCATGAGGAAATAATTGAGAGTTTGAAACAACATCTGATACCCAAAGACGCAAATGAGAACAAAGATGTTATTATGGAGATCAGGGCAGGGACCGGAGGTGAAGAAGCAACACTTTTTGCCGCTGATTTATTCCGTATGTACAGCAGATATGCACAAAACAAGGGATGGCAAATAGAGCTGATAGATTGCAATCAAACCGAGTTGGGCGGTTTTAAGGAAGTCGTTTTTGAAGTTAGGGGTAAAGGTGCTTATAGCTATCTTAAATATGAGAGCGGAGTGCATCGAGTACAACGAGTCCCCAAGACTGAAGCTTCGGGACGAATTCATACATCGACGGCTACCGTAGCAGTATTACCGGAAGTAGAAGATGTGGAAATTAATATCAATCCCGATGATATAAAGATGGATTTTTTCAGAAGCGGAGGTGCGGGAGGACAAAATGTTAACAAAGTTACCACGGCGGTCCGTATTACCCATTTACCCACCGGCATTGTGGCGACCTGTCAGGATGAGCGCTCCCAACATAGAAACAGAACAAAAGCTATGGCAGTGCTAAAAGCCCGCCTGTTTGATATCGAACAGAGAAAACAATCCCAGGAAACTACAGATGAACGCCGTTCCCAAATCGGAACCGGTGAACGTTCTGAAAAAATACGTACCTATAACTACCCACAGGACCGCATAACGGACCACCGGATTAACTTGAGTCTGCACAACCTTCCCAGTATACTCGACGGCGAACTGGATGAGCTTATTGAAAATCTGGCCACTAATGAACGGGCCAGACAACTGGAAAACAGCCTCTTATGACACTAGGTCAGGCGCTTCAATGGGCAATTCATGCCTTTAACCAAAACAACATAGATGACAGCCGTCTGGAAGCTAGAATAATACTGGGATACGTACTAAATCTGTCCCATGCAGAAATATTTATTCAAACCGATCGATGTTTAAGCCAATCGCAGTTCGACAGTTTCCAGCAACTGGTCAACCGGCGCATCAACAGAGAACCGACTGCTTATATCACTAATAATAAGGAGTTTTACGGTTTCAATTTTTATGTCGATCGTCACGTATTAATTCCCAGGCCGGAAACAGAACTGTTGGTTGAACAAGCCATTGTTTATGTAAACCAACGCCAAAGTGCTCCCTGTTATACAGGTGCACCAATAATAATTGCCGATATAGGTACAGGCTGCGGCGCTATTGCCGTAAGTCTTGCTCTGATCTTATCAAATATATCTATTATAGCTACGGATATCTCCGAATCAGCACTAGAAGTTGCGTCGATCAACAGTCATATTCATAAAGTGAACCAACATATTATGTTTCTTCAGGGCAATTTACTGGAACCTATCATCGAACCTGTCGATTTAATAATTGCCAATCTACCTTATATCAGGACTTCGGAACTTTCCGGTTTAGCCCCTGAAATAACCGGTTTTGAACCTTTAATAGCTACTGACGGTGGATATACCGGACTTGATTACATTAGTCAACTGCTAGCTCAAGCCGGGAACAAGGTAAATCACCAGGGTCTCCTGTTAATCGAGATAGGAAATGGACAAGAGCATCAATTGTTTCCTATAATAGAAAAGCATTTCCCCGATAAAGAAATACAGCTACTGCCGGATTTAAACGGAATAAATAGGGTAATAAGCATCCATCTTATTTGACAAACAGCGTCAATTTGTCATAAATTACTTAGCTGTTTAACTTATAAAGCCGAAATCTATTTAAGGGAGTTTTGCCATGAATATGATCGTCTGCTGCAAGCAAGTTCTTGACCCTGAAGCACCACCAGCGAGTTTCAAAATCGATTCTTCAAACAACAAGGT